>NZ_JANLGL010000300.1:0-5210 GCF_024655625.1 Pseudomonas sp. 18.1.10 | reverse complement strand
CACAGGTTGATTGCATTCCAAAGGTTATACGCGGTCAACCCGTGGGAGCGGGCTTGCTCGCGAAGAGGCCCTCACAGTCACCCCCAAACCCACAGAAAAAGCCCCCGCCCAACCGGCTGCGGATAGGGGACGCAGTCGGCTGGACGGGGGCTTCTTTTTACGACTGTTTTACTGCGCGATAGTTTTCACCGACACGCCACGCTCCACCGGCGTCGAACGCCCGTAGATATCTTCAAAGCGCTCGATATCGTCCTCGCCCAAATAGCTACCCGATTGCACTTCGATGATCTCCAACGGGATCTTGCCCGGGTTGCGCAGGCGGTGCACCGAGGCAATCGGGATGTAGGTGGACTGGTTCTCACACAGCAGGAACACATTTTCGTCGCAGGTCACTTCGGCCGTGCCGCTGACCACGATCCAGTGCTCGGCCCGGTGGTGGTGCATTTGCAGCGACAGGCACGCGCCCGGCTTGACCGAGATGTGCTTGACCTGGAAGCGCCCGCCCATGTCCACCGAGTCGTAGGAGCCCCACGGACGATAGACTTCGCAGTGGTTCTGGGTCTCGCTGCGCCCCTGTTCGTTGAGGGTGTTGACCATCTGCTTGACGCCCTGGACCTTGTCCTTGTGGGCAATCATCATCGCGTCCTTGGTTTCCACCACCACGATGTTTTCCAGGCCGATCACCGACACCAGCTTGCCGTTGCCGTGGATCATGCAGTTCTTGCTGTCCTGGATCACCACGTCGCCCTTGGTCACGTTGCCGTTGGCGTCTTTATCGTTGACCGCCCACAGCGAGGCCCAGCAACCCACGTCGCTCCAACCGGCGCTCAGCGGCACCACGCAGGCGCGCTGGGTTTTTTCCATCACCGCGTAGTCGATGGAATTGTCCGGGCAGCAGGCGAAGGTGGCTTCGTCGAAGGACACGGTGTCGGCGTCCTGTTCGCTGCGCTCAAGGGTCAGCAGGCAGGTGTCGTAGATGTCCGGGTCGTGCTTTTTCAGCTCTTCGAGGAAGCGGCTGGCGCGGAACAGGAACATGCCGCTGTTCCAGAAATAACCGCCGCTTTTGACGAACTCGACCGCACGTTTTTCATTGGGTTTTTCCACGAACTGCTCGACGCGGCTCACGCCCTCGGGCAGCAGCGAGTCGGCGGTGGACTTGATATAGCCGTAGCCGGTTTCCGGACGGGTCGCCGGCACACCGAACAGCACCATCTCACCGCGCTCGGCGGCCACGGTGGCCAGGGCCAGCGCGCGTTGCAGGGCTTTCTGGTCGTCGATCACATGGTCGGCGGGCAGCACCAGCATCAGCTCGTCGCGGCCTTCGTTGACCAGCATCATCGCGGTCAGGGCCACGGCTGGCGCGGTGTTGCGGCCGAACGGTTCCATGAGGATGCGCTGGCAGTCGAGTTTGCGGTTGCTCAGTTGCTCGTTGACGATGAAGCGGTGGTCCTTGTTGCAGACCACAATCGGTGAGTCCATGCCTTCGAACACCAGGCGTTCCAGGGTTTGCTGGAACAGCGTGTGCTCGCCGGTCAGGGCCAGGAACTGTTTAGGAAACTGTTTGCGGGAAAGCGGCCAAAGACGTGAGCCGCTACCACCGGAAAGGATTACTGGGATCATGGGTGTTTCTCCTTGAATCGATTTGGGTCAGAGCCTGTGGGAGCGGGCTTGCTCGCGAAAGCGGTGTGTCAGTCGGTACAGCTGTTGCTGAACCACCGCATTCGCGGGCAAGCCCGCTCCCACAGGAGGGGAGCGTTAAATTGAAAATTTAATCAGCGGGTCGACACCGGGCGTTTCACCCACACCGGCGACAGGCTCGAACCGGAGCCCGTCACGTACAGCACCGCCGCTTCACCACGTTCCAACGCAACCGGCTTCACATCACCGACTTTCTTGTCACCGTCATACAACGCCAGGCTCACTTTCACCGGGTTGATCTCACGCTCGCCACGGCCCTTGGCGGCCACCGACTTGACCACATCGGTCTTGCCATCGGCGGTCTTCAAGGTCAGGGCCTTGTCACTCAGGTTCTGCACACGTACCAGGGATTTCTGCTTGTTCTTGAACGGTGGTTCTTCGATCAGTTGTGGCTGGCCGCTGCCGCTGTTGACCAGGGTGTAGTAGTGGTCGGCGGCGAGTTTGACCGGCACGGTCTGGCTGCCGATCTTGGCGCTGTAGTCACCGCCCGGCATAAAGCTGAAGTCGCTGCTGGCCAGTGGCGCGACTTCGCTCAGGTTGGTGCTGCCAACGGTCGCGCTGACTTCCTGGTTCGAGGCGTTGTAGACCCGCACGAAGCTGGAGCCTTTCGGTGCAACAGGACCGTACAAGGCCGCATCACCGGCGAAGGCCGACAGGGAAACCACGCTCAGGCCGGCTGCGATAGCCAGGGTTTTAGCGAGACGACGAGGAGTTGTAGTGAAAGTCATGTGAGTTACCTCTCTTTCAGTTTTGCGCCCGGTCGGGCGTCTCGGATTTAGTGTTCAAAGCCATGTTCTGTTGGCGCGAACCGGCTTGTTTAAGTTGCGCAACCCACGACGGGTCGGCATCACCGATTTCGTTGTTCACGGGCAGATAACGTTCAGGAAATTCCCAGATCAGCACTTGCGGTGGGTTGTTCTTGAAGTCGTCGCTTTTCAGGTAGCTGAGCATCGGCAGGATCGGGCCGTGGCCGTCTTCCGAATAGTTGATGACGTCGCTGTGCAGGGCCTGCTTGAGTGCACCGACGAAGTTCCAGTTGGGGTTGGCGCTGTAGCTGGTGCCCACCAGCGCCACCGGGGTTTCGCTGTTGCTGAACAGCGCGTCGTCGCCAGCGGTTTCGGCCAGGTGGGTGACGCGTTTTTCCAGCGGTTCTTTGGGTGGCATCAGGTTTTCGAACAGCGGGTCCAGGGGCAGGAACAGACGCAGGTCGCCTTTATGCGGTGCGGTGTTCTCGGCCTCGGTGACAAAGCGCTGCGGCTCGCCGCTCAGCGGGGTTTTCTCGGTGATGGTCTTGGCCAGTTGCTTGGCCGCGATCTCGGCACCGTCCGGCGTCCAGTGGGTGTCGGTGCGCAGGAACACTTGCTTGCCAGCCAGCTTGGCTTGTTGCAGCGGGCCCAACAGGTCGGGGGCCGGGATCTTGTCGGCGGCGACGCGGGCGTGGAAGTCCTGGTACAGGTTGGCGTGGATGCTCGCCGGTTTCACGTCACCGACGTGTTCCGGGTACAGGCGCACCTTGGCCGGCACAATCGCCATCACCAATTGGATGCCCTGGGCCTTGAGCTTCTGGCGCACGCCTTCGACCAGCGCGTAGTTGCCTTGCAGGTTCTGGTCTTCGTTGACGATGGGGTTGAACTCTTCGTCGCTGTACAACCAGTGATCGCGGCCCAGCACCACGCCAGGGCGGCCTTCGTTGAACAGCTTGTAGTCCAGCGCCGCCCAGAGGTTGGTGCCGATGCGCTTGATCGGGAACTCGTCGTCGTAATGGGTCTCGACGGCTTTGGTCCAGCGACCGTTAAGCACCGTCGCGTCGGCGTTGGTGCTGAAGCCCAGGAAACTGCGCGTCGACCACAGCCCCAGCAGCAACAGCATGGCCAGGAACACAGTGATGTAGAGCACGCGGAATGAACGGGTCATGTCGGCTCCCTCAGAATTGGAAGTAAAGGAACGGCGAGAAACTCTGCGCCGACAGTTTCAGGATCGACGCCGCGAACAGCAGCAGCACACAGGCACGCATGGCATAGCCCGGCACGGTACGCGCAGGGTTTGGCGTGGCCGGATGGTCGCGGTAGAAATCCCGCAGGCCAAAGAACGCCAACGTTGCGTACGCCACCACCAGGGTCGCCACTTGCAGGCCGGTGAGGCTGGCGCGATTGAGTTCCGACAGCGACCACTCGTTGAAGCTGAACATCGCGCCATACATGCGGCCGGCGACGTGCAGGTTCTCGGCGCGGAAGATCACCCAGCCGACCACCACCAGCAGGAAGGTGAACGCCCAACGCACCGGGTTGAAGCTGCGTGGCGAGGTGTTCAGGCCGATGGCTTTTTCAATCGCCAGCCACATGCCGTGCCACGCACCCCACAGGATGTAAGTGATGTTCGCGCCGTGCCACAGGCCACCGAGGAGCATGGTCAGGAACAGGTTGCGGTAGGTGGTCAGCGTGCCTTTGCGGTTGCCGCCCAACGTGATGTACAGGTAGTCACGCAGCCAGGTGGACAGGCTGATGTGCCAGCGCCGCCAGAACTCGGTGATCGACTGGCTGATGTACGGCTGCTTGAAGTTTTCCATGAAGCGGAAACCCATCATCAAGCCCAGGCCGATGGCCATGTCGCTGTAGCCGGAGAAGTCGAAGTACAGCTGCGCGGTGTAGGCCAGCGCGCCGAGCCAGGCATCGCCCGTGGTGGGGTTTTGCAGGGCGAAGCAATGGTCGGCCACCACCGCCAGGGTGTCGGCTATGAACACCTTCTTGATGAAACCCTGCATGAACCGCGTGCAGCCCTCGGAGAACTTGTCGAGGGTGTGGGTGCGGTTGTTGAACTGGTCGGCCAGGTCGCGAAAACGCAGGACCGGGCCGGCGATCAGGTGCGGGAAAATCGCCACGAACGCCGCAAAGTCGATGAGGTTGCGCGTGGCCGGGGTGTCGCCGCGATACACGTCGATGATGTAGCTGATGGACTCGAAGATGTAGAACGAGATCCCGATCGGCAGCAGCACGTGGGTGAGGATAAACGGCTCCAGGCCCGCCGACTTCATCATCAGGTTGATGCTGTCGACGCCGAAGTTGGCGTACTTGAAGTAGCCGAGGATGCACAGGTCGACGGCCACGCCGAGCAACAGCCAGCGCTGGGCCGGCTTGGTGCGCACGCCTGCTGCACCGACTTTGAGGCCGATCCAGTAGTTCCACAGCGTGACGGCGGCGAACAGCGCCAGGAAGTCCACTCGCCACCAGGCGTAGAACACATAGCTGGCAATCAGCAGCAGCAGGTTGCGATAGCGTTGCCCGCTCAAGTAGTACAAGCCGAGGAAGATCGGCAAGAACAGGAACAGGAACACATTGGACGAGAAAACCATCCCGATCTCTCCATGTTTAACCAACAGTCAAGGGCAGAGCCCCCCCAAACCCCCCCACGAAAATTCGGGGGAGGGCGGTACTTCATTCCAACTGTCGAAACCGGCCCAAACTGTGGGAGCGGGCTTGCTCGCGAATGCGGTGGTTCAGTTACAGATGTGTCGA
>NZ_JANLGL010000002.1:0-90826 GCF_024655625.1 Pseudomonas sp. 18.1.10 | reverse complement strand
AGCCAATGAATCTGTTGACTGACACACCGTATTCGCGAGCAAGCCCGCTCCCACACAAGCCCGCTCCCACATTTCTAATCAGTGCCTGGCTTAGGCTTTTGCGGCCATAGCGGTCACTTCGACACGCATGCCTTCTACGGCCAGGGAAGCCACGCCCACCGCCGCCCGCACCGGCCATGGCTTGGCGAAGAAGCGCTTGTAGACTTCATTGAACGCCGCACGATCAGCCATGTCGGTCAGGTAGATAGTCAAATGCATCACCCGGTCCATCGAGCTGCCGGCTTTTTCCAGGGCGACTTTCAGCGCTTGCAGGGTGCATTCGCTTTGCAGGCTGATGTCGCCCAGTTCCAGGCTGCCATCGGCGCGGGTGGGGATCTGGGTGGAGACCAGGATGCCGTTGAAACCGACGACGTCGGAAGAGATCGAGTCGGCATCCGGGTCGGGGGTGTAGGACAGGTCGTGGTTGGCCATGGGCGCCTCTCATTGGCAGGTATAAGAAAGGCGCCCATGGTCCGCGAAAATGACCGCAGGGGCAAACTACAGCAACGTAAACGGGTAATCGACGATCAGCCGCAGTTCGTTCAACTTGCCATCGCCCTGGTCGGCATTCGACGAGACGATGGCATCGCGCACCCGCAGCGAAAGATTCTTCGCCGGGCCGCTCTGGATCACGTATTTGGCTTCCACATCGGTCTCGTGGTGGGCGCCATCCGAGCCGTAGTCGTTGACGTAGGCGCTGTGCTCCGGCGTGTGTGTGCCATCGATGTCCGAGCCGTTGATATAGCGGCCCATGAAGCTCAGGCCCGGCACGCCGTAACTGGCCATGTTCAGGTCATAACGAATGCCCCAGGACTGTTCGCCCGGGCCGTTGAAGTCGCCCCATTGCACCGAGTTGGCGAGGAACACCGAGTCGCCGCCTTCGCCTGCACCGTTGTTGCCGGTGCCGATGTAGTCAAACGGCGTGTCGCCATGCACCTTCTGGAACGACAGCGTCAGCGTGTGGGCCTGCAGGAACGAATAGGCCGCCGCCAGCGAGTAGGTGGTGTTGTTGATCGCGCCGGCCTTGGCGCTGCCGGTGTCGAGGGTGCGGTACAGGTTGCCGTCCAGTGCCAGCGACTGGTCATTCGGCAACGGGATCACGTAGTTGAGGTTGGTGTAGTACTGGCGCCAGATATCTTCCAGCTCGCCGGCATACAACGTCGCACTCAGGTTTGGGGTGAAGGTGTATTTGCCGCCGACAAAACTCGCGCTGTTGGCGGGGATGTTGGCGTAGGTCGCGTAGATATCGTGGTCATGGTTGCTGGTCATGCCGCTGTTGGTGCTGGTGAAGTGCCCGGCTTCGAGGTCGAGGCCGGCGATTTCGCTGCTGGTCAGGTCGAAACCGGTGGCGGTCTGCGGCAGCAGGCGCGTGCCGCCGGTGGCGAAGACGGGGGCGGTGGGCTGCATGTCACCGAATTTCAACTCGGTCTTGGAGATCTTCACCTTCACCGCTGCGCCCACGGAGCCGTAGGCGTTTTGCGGGTCGCCATGGCGATCGGTGGGCAGGTTGCCGGTGCCGGCGTCGGCATGGGTGGCGTCCAGCTTCAATCCGCCGTAGGCGTAGGCGTCGACACCAAAGCCAATGGTGCCCTGGGTGAAGCCCGAGGCGTAGTTGAGCATGGCGCCCTGGGTCCAGTCGCGGTTATCGGCCTTGCCGCTTTGGCGGTCGCGGTCCATGTAGTAGTTGCGCAACAGCCCGGTAATGCTGCTGCCTTCAGTAAACCCCTTGGAGTCCGCCTGGTCCGTCACGGACTCGGCAAAGGCCATCTGACTGATACCGGCACACACCGCCAGTGCTAACAGGCTCGACTGCTTAATCATGGTATTCACTTCCCCGGGTAATAAACGCGCGCACAGAAACACTGCACTTTTTAAATGGCGCAAAACGTATGATCGGCAGAGTTTTACAAGGTGGGCGTTACGGATTTTTATTGTGTTCGGCGTGGTTGCCGAAGTTGATTCTAAGCCCAGTTTGCGGGGGCTACAGCCAGGCAAAGGATGAAACTCGATTAATTAAACTTCACATGATTTAAGCGGCGGGGGGTGTAGCGTGGGACCTGTCTTAGCCGCTCTGCTCTGACAAAAATCCTTTGGTTGCCGCCGCAGACTCTGCGGCGGATTTTTTCGTTGGGACAGTTTTGAGTTGAGGCGCTTAGTGCGCCAAGCCGTGTAAGGCGATGCCCATCGGGAACGGCGGTTGGCTGGCCGGCGCAGCCTTCATCTGCGTGCGATAACCGAGCGGGCTGGTGCCCAGTTGTTTTTGAAACGCCCGGCGCATGCGTTCTTCACGACCGAAGCCCACCGTTTCGGCGATCCGCTTGATCGGCTCGCTGGTGGTCGCCAGCACCCGGCAAGCGGCCTCCAGGCGCAGACTTTCCACTGCTTGCGCCGGCGTATCACCCGTAGCAGCGACGTACGCCCGGGCAAAGTGGCGCGGGCTCATGCCGAATTGCTCGGCCAAGCGTTCTACCCGTAGATCACCGTTCAAGTTCCCCGCAATCCACGCATGCAAGCGCGCCAGGCGCACATCGGGATCCGTACGCAGGGCCGTGGACTGCGCATTCAGCGAAGCACTCAGCTGCGCCTGTTCGCCCGAGCGCCACAGGAACACCGTGAAGTAGCGCGCCAATGACAGCGCGGCCTCGGCGCCAAGGTCCTGTTCCACCAGCCCGAGGGCGAGGTCGATGCCGGCGGTGGCGCCGCCACAGGTCCACAGGTTGCGGTCGTGCAGGTACAGCACGTCGGTCTGGCAGATGACCTTGGGGTAGCGCGCCTGCAGTTCATCGGCAAACTTCCAGTGGGTCACCACCTTGCGCCCATCCAGCAAGCCGGCGGCGGCCAACGCAAACGCCCCGGTGCCGATGGAGCACAGGCGGCGGATCTGCGCCGCGCGCCGCTGCAACCAGTCGCACGCCTGTTCGTTGGCCTCCAGCGCGGCCATGCCGGGGCCGCCCGCGACAATCAAGGTGTCGATCAGCGGCACTTGTGCATCGATCTGCTCCAGCGACAGGGTGTTGGCGCTAATCCCCGACACGGACGTAATCGCGCCCCCCAGCGGCGACGCCAACAGTAGCCGATACGGCGCCGCACCGCCCAACAGGCGCGGAATCGCCGCAAACACCTCCAGTGGCCCGGCCGCGTTCAGCAGCAGCAAGTCATCGAACGCCAGCACGACAACCGTGCGCACGCCGTTGTCCGACGTGGCAGTAAAGGAGGGGTGTTTGGCATGGAGCGTCACGGCGAGCCTCGACATACTGGGTTCAACGCAAAAATGAGGGCACGACAATGACGCTAAAACCTGACGCTGCCAAGCACCCCGTCCTGCGCCGCCTGGCCGGGTTGGCGTGCCTGGCGACGTTGTTGCTGGTGCAACCGGTGTCGGCGGCGCTAAAGGTCGGTGACCAGAGCGGCCTGATCCAGGCCATGCTGCACGCGTCCGGGGAAGACCAGGACCTGCCGGCCGCGCTGGCGTGGCATCCGTTCAACGCCGGCACCACGCTGCTGGAGGCGCTGAGCGCCGGTGCCATCGATATCGGCGTGGTCGGCAATGCGCCGCCGGTGTTTGCCCAGGCCGGTGGTTTTGATGTGCGCATCATTGGCGTGGCGAGCGGGGCGCAAAACAACAATGCGCTGTTGCTGCCGCAAGGTTCCAGCGTGCAGCGTGTCGCCGACCTCAAGGGCCAGCGCGTGGCCGTTGCCAAAGGCACCAGCGGGCATTACCTGCTGCTGGCGGCGCTGCATGAGGCCGGGTTGACGACGCGGGATGTGAACATTGCCTACGTCAGCCCGCTCGACGCGCAAACCGCGTTTGCCAGCGGCCGGCTGGATGCGTGGTCGGTGTGGTACCCCTTTGTCGGCCAGGCCACTGCCCGTGGCGCTCGCGTATTGCTGGACGGCAGCGCCTGGCCGGAAACCGGGCAGAACTTCACCCTGGCGAGCCTCAACGCCTTGGCCGACCCACAGCGCGCCGCCGAAGCCGGCGATTTGCTTGCCAGGCTCGCCCGCGCACAAGCCTGGGCCACGGCCAACCCGGATGCGTGGGCGCAGGTGTTCGCGCAAACCACGCGGCTGCCGCTGCCGTTGGTGCGCGACATCCTCGCTCATCAAAACCTGCGATATGTGCCGATTGATTCGTCGGTCATCGCCTTGCAGCAGCGCCTGGCCGATCTATTCGCCGCCGAACGGGTGATCCCGCGCCCGCTGGACGTCGGGCAGATGTTCGACACGCGCTTCAACGCCGTACTGCCACCTAACTGATCCCTGTTATTGACCTTGCCGGTGTGCCGCCGGCAGGGGTTCCTGCACCCGGAGAAAAGCCATGCACAGCACCACCCTCAAGCGCCAGAAGACCGGCCTGATCGGCGTCGACTACGCCTGCAGCGCCGGCGGCTACACCTTGTTCGCGCCGCAAACGGCCGACGGCAACGTGTTCCTCATCGACCTCGACGGCGAAGTCGTCCACCGTTGGAAGCTGCCCCAACGCCCGGGCCGCGATGCGGTGATCCTGGCCAACGGCAACCTCGGCTACAACGGCAACCACGCGGACTCCCCGGAGCTGTTCCCCGGCTGGTCGGTGTGGCACGGCGGTGCGTTCAGCGAAGTGACGCCTGAAGGGGAAGTGGTGTGGCAGCACACCGACCTGCTGCACCACCACGATGCGCAATGGCTGGACAACGGCAACCTGCTGTACACCACCGTCGAGCCCCTCAGCGCGGAGCTGGCCAGCCGCGTGGTCGGCGGCATTCCCGGCAGCGAGGCGGCCGGTGGGGTGATCTATGCCGATGTGGTCAAGGAAGTCGACCGCCAGGGCCAGGTGGTGTGGGAGTGGCGCAGCTGGGAACACCTGCGTCCCGAGGATTACCCCCTGCACACGACGTTCGAGCGCTACCACTGGCCGATGACCAATGCGGTCTCGCCGGGCCGCGACGGCAAGGTCATCCTGAGCCTGCGCAGCGTGTCGTCGGTGATTGCCGTCCAGCGTGGCAGCGGTGAGGTGCTGTGGCGTCTCGGTCACGACCTCGTGGCGCAGCAACACTGCCCGAGCGAGCTGGAAAACGGCAATATCCTGGTGTTCGACAACGGCATTTCCCGCCCGCATATCAGCATGCCGCACTCGCGCATCCTCGAAATCGACCCGCTGCGACAGCGCATCACCTGGCAATACGCCGATACCCCGGGCTACGCGTTCTTCACCCCGTTCATGGGCGGCGCCCAGCGCCTGCACAACGGCAACACCCTGGTGACCGAGGCCAACTTCGGCCGTTTGTTCGAAGTCACCCCGGCCGGTGAAGTGGTGTGGGAATACGTCAACCCGCACTTCGCCACCTACCCCGATGAAGCCTCCCGCCGCTACTTGCCGGGGGAAAACAACGCGATCTTCCGCGCACACCGCTACCAGCGCCAGGACATTCCCTGGCTGCGCGACTGACCCGACCCCGCAACGATCACGCTCACGCAGGCCACGCGCAGCGAAGTATCGACTCATCCCCGACTTAAGGAACCACCGATGATTCTGCTTTATTCGCGCCCTTTGAGCGTGGCTGCACTGGGCGTTTGCGCGCTGATCCAAGGCCTGCCGGCAGCGGCCGAGACGTTACCCGAGCCGCCCGACACCGTGCTGCAAGCAGTGACGGTGGAGTCGCGCCGGCGCAGCGAAGACGCCCAGCACGTACCCGTGGCCATGAGCGTGCTTGGCGCGCAAACCCTGGAAGAACAGCGCCTGTATCGCTTGCAGGACGTGCAGCAGGCGATGCCCAGCGTCAACGTCGCGTTTATGCATGCGCGCCAATCCAGCCTGTCAATTCGCGGGCTGGGCAACAACCCGGCCAGCGATGGCCTGGAGGGCAGCGCCGGGATCTACCTCGACAACGTGTACCTCGGTCGCCCGGGCATGGCGGTGTTCGACCTGCTGGATGTCGAGCAGATCGAACTGCTGCGCGGGCCCCAAGGCACCTTGTTTGGCAAGAACACCACGGCGGGCGTGCTGAATATCACCACGCGGCGTCCCACGTTTACCCCGCAGGGCAGCCTTGCCACGTCACTGGGGGAGGACGGTTACGTACAGACCCAGGCGAGCTTTTCCGGCCCGCTCAACGACACCCTGGCCGGGCGGATTGCGCTGTATCGCACCCATGAAAACGGCTACGTCGAGAACCAATATAACGGCAACACCCTCGGCGGCGGGCAACGCCAGGGCTTTCGCACGCAGTTGCTGTTCCAGCCCAACGCAGATTTCAACCTGCGCTGGGTCGCCGACTACCACGAAGAAGACTCCAGCGCCGGCACCCGTTCGCTGTTCAGCACCGGGCCAACCATCAACGGCGTCAACCGCTACGAACAGCGCGCCGCCGCCGTGGGCGCGACCTTGGTGAGCGGGCGCCGGGTCAACCTGGACGCGGACCAGAGCGTCAAGGTGTTCCAGGGCGGCACCTCGCTGGAAGCCAACTGGACCTTGCCCGGCGACTACACGCTGACCTCCATCAGCGCCTATCGCTGGTGGGATTTCACCCCGCGCAACGATGACGAACTGAACGTCGATGTCATGCACAACGTCGGTCAATCCGCCCGCGACAAGCAATACTCCCAGGAACTGCGCCTGGCCTCGCCGGTGGGCGAACACTTTGACTACGTGCTGGGCGCGTACTACTTCCGCCAGGAGATGCGCAATACGGTGTTCACCGATTACGGCCCGCTGGCCGACACCTGGAACGGCACCGCCCAAGGCGCACTGAACAATGTCAGCAGCGTGGGGCATGGCACGGTGGATACGGATAGCGTTGCCACGTTTGCCCAAGGCACCTGGCATTTGACGCCAGCGCTGGACTTCATCCTCGGCGTGCGCGGCACCTACGAGCGCAAGTTGGCGCAGGTCACGCGTAACGCGCCGCTGGGCGGTGCTGCGGTCACGGGCGCAGCGGCGGGTGCCAGGGCTGGGCGGCTCGGCGCGTATGATTCGGGTGACTTGAGCCTCTACAGCTTCAGCCCGTCGGCGCTGGCCAGCCTCGCCTGGCAGGTGGACGAGAACGTGCTGGCGTACGCGTCGTTGTCCCACGGCGAGAAGTCCGGTGGGGTCAACCTCAGCGTGGCCAGTGCGCCCGTCGCCGGGGCCGACTCGCTGTTGATCGGCAGCGAACGCGCCAACGATGCCGAGCTGGGGGTCAAGACCACCTTGCTCGACCAGCGCCTGTTGCTCAACGCCAACCTGTTCTGGACCGTGGTGCACGGCTACCAGACCAACGCCTACGATGACGCCAACCTCACCAGCTACCTGACCAACGCGGGCACCGTGCGCAGCCGTGGCCTGGAGCTGGAAAGCAGTTGGCGGCCACTGCGGGGGCTAACGCTCAGCGTGAATGGTTCCTGGAATGACGTGCGCTACCTGTCTTACGAGGACGCGCCATGCCCGGCCGAAGTCGCCCTGCGCCCGGGCGCGCCCGCCGCCTGTGATTTGAGCGGGCACGCGGTGGTCGGGGCGTCGAAATGGATCTACAACACCAGCGCGAGCTATCAATGGCAGATGAATAACGGTTTGCAGCCGTATGTGAACGGCAGCTATGCGTGGCGATCCCACGCGGTGGGCACGGTGGACGATTCGCGCGAAGCCCAATTGCCAGGGTATGGCTTGGTCAACGTATCTACGGGGGTGCGGGGGAATTGGGGGGATGGGCAATGGGACGTGTCGCTGTGGCTGAAAAATGCCTTCGACAAGACCTACTACACCACGCTGTGGAACTCGCCGAACGGCGCTTATACCGGGGTGCTGGGCACTCCGCGAACGCTAGGCGCGACGGCGCGTTATGACTTTTAAGAGGGGGTGACGCATGCCAACGGTGGCGGTGAGCCCAAGGCAGTAGGAGGGCATTCACCGCTTACCTGGCAGGTAAGGACTACTCTTTTACATCCATGAACTCTTTCGCCCACGCCACGTAGTTCTCGGGCAACGTGTAGGTGTGCGTCAGTTCGGTAGCGCTGAGGTTGGAAGTGCTGTGGGTCAGCTGGCGCTGGGCGCGCAGGCTGTCGTAGGTGGCTTTGATCGCCGCGAAGTAGGCACCGTGACCGGCCACCACCACACGTACGCCAAGGCTGGCCAGGCGGGCCGCGTCGTTCAGTTTCGGGTTGCCGTAGGTCACCAGCATCAACGGCACGGTGAGGTGTTCGGCGATCTTTTCCAGGTGTTCGAAGTCGCTGACACCGACCATGCAGATCCCGTCCGCACCGGCTTTTTGATAGGCCAGGGTGCGCTCGATCACGGCTTCGGTGGGCAATACGCCGGCGTTGGTACGGGCGATGATCGACAGCTCGGGGTCAACCCGGGCTTCCAGGGCCGCGCGCACTTTGCCGATGCCTTCCTCGATGGAGATCAGGTCGGTGGATTTGCGCCCGAATTGCGCCGGCAGCAGGGTGTCTTCAATGGTCAACGCGGCCACGCCGGCACGCTCAAGCTCTTCGACAGTACGCATCACGTTGAGGGCGTTGCCATAGCCGTGGTCGGCGTCGGCAATAAAGGGCAGTTGGGCAACGCGGCCGATGCGGGTGGCCTGCTCAACGAATTCACTCAGGGTAATCAGGGCAAAGTCGGGGGCCGCGAGGACCTGGAGGGAGGCGACAGAGCCGCCAAGGATGCCGACTTCGAAACCCAGGTCGGCGGCGATGCGCGCAGACATCGGGTCAAAGACCGAAGCGGTTTCAACGCACGCAGGCGTTGCCAGCAGTTCACGGAAATTACGGCGCAGGGCTGTGTGGGACTTTTTCGGCATGATCTTTCCTGGTGGGGCCATTGACTGCATACGATCAATGCCTATGGGTGGACGTCGCAGATTACCATGTAGGAAAAGGTAGGATTATGACGTTTGAGAATGGCCCATGCGCAATTCACATAGGGTGCTGCACCGATTCAGCAGCGTGGGTGTGAGTGGCGCCGATAAACATATACATCGCCGGCACCATAAACAGGGTGAGCAAGGTGCCGATCGACAGGCCGCTGAAGATCACCAGGCCCATGTCATGCCGCCCCGCAGCCCCGGCGCCGGAGGCCCAGACCAGTGGCGCCACGCCCAGCACCATCGCGGCGGTGGTCATCAGGATCGGGCGCAAACGTACTGCCGCCGCTTCTTCAATCGCCTCGCGTTTGCTGCGGCCGGCCCGTTGCAGTTCGTTGGCGAATTGCACGATCAAGATGCCGTGCTTGGTAATCAAGCCCAGCAGGGTCACCAGGCCGACCTGGGTGTATACGTTGATGGAGGCGAAGCCCATGGTGATGAACGCCAGCGCGCCAAACAGGGCGGGCGGCACGGAAAAGAGGATCACCACCGGGTCGCGAAAGCTCTCGAACTGGAAGGCCAGCGCCAGGTAGACGATCAGGATCGAAAACAGCAACAGGCCGACAAAACCCCCGGATTCCTGGATGAACTGCCGAGATTCGCCGGCGAAATCCGAGGTGTAGCCCGACGGCGCGATGGTGTTGAGGATCGCGTTCAGCTTGCCCAGCAGTTCGCCCTGGGCCACGCCACTCACGCCGGCCAGGGTCGCCGAGTTGAGTTGCTGGAAGTGGTTGATCGACTCCGGCTGCGTCGAGGTTTCGATATGCGCCACGGTGCGCGCCGGGATCATCGCGCCGCCAGGTGTGCGGATGTAGTAGTCGAGAATCTGCTCCGGGTTGAGGCGATCCACCTGCAACACCTGGGGAATCACCTTGTACGAGCGCCCGGCGGTGGAGAAGTAGTTCACGTAGTTGCCGCCCAAGGCGGCGGACAGCGCGGCGCCGACGTCGGCCTGGGTCATGCCGAGGGCGGCGATTTTTTCCCGGTCGACTACTAGCCGCGCTTGGGGTTTGTCCAGTTTCAGGTCCATGTCGGCAAACCAGAACAGCTGTTGTTTCTGCGCCTCGGCCATCACCGCCTCGGCGACTTCGTTGAGGTTTTCCACGGAGTCGGTGGTGGTGATTACAAACTGCACCGGCAACCCTTGCGCCCCCGGCAGCGACGGCAGGGGGAACGCCGCGATGGTTGCGCCGGGCACCTGGTTCCATTTTTGCTGCAAGTCCAGGATCAGCTCGGCCTGGGAGCGCGTACGGTCGCCCCAGGATTTGAGCAGCACGCCGCCCAGGCCCTGGTTCAGCGCAGGCAAGCCGGTGAGCTGGAACATTTGCGCGTACTCGGCCTCTTTGTTGGCGATCTGGAAAGCCTGGTCGGCAATGCGCTCCATCTGCTGCGGTGAGGCGGTCGGTGGGCCTTTGATCTGCATGAACACCAGGCCCTGGTCCTCGGTAGGAGAGAGTTCGCTCTTGGCCGTCATGCCGCTGGCGGCCACCAGCAGGAACAGGACAAAGCCAAAGGTCACCAGCACCGGCCAGATATCCAGGCCTCCAGACAAGATGCGGTGATAGCGCCCGCGCAGCCAGTCAAAATAGCCGTCGAGGCGGCGGGCGAAGCGGCCTTCTTCCTGGCCGGGCTTGAACAGACGCGAGGTCATCATGGGGGAGAGGGTCAGCGCCACCACGGCGGAAACGGTCACCGCTCCGGCCAGGGAGAAACAGAACTCCTTGAACAACGCCCCGGTCAGGCCGCTGCGCAGGCCGATGGGCACGTAGGCGGCCACCAGCACCACGGTCATCGCCAGGATCGGCCCGCCCAGTTCCCGCGCTGCCACCAGCGCGGCCTCCAACACGCCTTTGCCTTCCTCCTTGATATGCCGGTCGACGTTTTCCACCACGATGATCGCATCATCCACCACCAGCCCGATGGCCAGCACCAGGGCGAGCAGGGTCAGCAGGTTGATGGAGTAACCCAGCAGGTACATCACAAAGAAGGTCCCGACCAGCGACAGCGGGATCGCCACCAGCGGCACAATCACCGCGCGGAAGGAGCCGAGGAACAGGTAGATCACCACCGAAACAATCACCATGGCTTCGGCCAGGGTCTTCACCACCTCCACAATCGAGGTGTTGATGAAGGCGGTGGAGTCATAGACGATCTCGCCGCGCACGCCCGCAGGCAGTTGCGCCTGCAACTCGGGGAAGGCCTCGCGCACGCTGTCGGCGACGGTCAGGATGTTTGCGCTGGGCGCCACCTTGATGCCGATGAACACCGAGCGCTTGCCGGAAAACGCCACGCTGCTGTCGTAGCTTTCGGCGCCGAGGGTGACGTTGGCCACGTCCTCCAGGTGCACCAGGGCGTCGCCTTTTTGCTTGATCACCAGCTGCTTGAATTCGTCCACCGTATGCAAGTCGGTGCCGGCGGTGAGGTCCACCGTGACCGTTTGCCCACGGGTAGAACCGACGGCGGACAGGTAGTTGTTGTTGGCCAGGGCGCTGGCCACGTCCTGCGCGGTGACGTTATGCGCCGCCAGCTTGTCCGGGTCGAGCCAGGCGCGCAGGGCGAATTGGCGCCCGCCGAGGATCTCGGCGGTTTGCACGCCCTGCACCGAGTCCAGCTTGGGCTTGACCACACGCACCAGGTAATCGGTGATGTTATTGGTGGGCAACGTGTCGCTGTAGAAGCCCAGGTACATGGCGTCGGTGGTTTGCCCGACCGCCACGGTGAGCACCGGTTCCTGGGCCTGCGCCGGCAACTGGTTCTTGACCGAGTTGACCTGGGTGTTGATCTCGGTGAGTGCCTTGCTGGCGTCGTAGTTCAGGCGCAGGGTGGCGGTGATGGTGGACACGCCGGTGATGCTGGATGACGACAGGTAGTCGATGCCCTGGGCCTGGGCGATCGCCGACTCCAGCGGCTGGGTGATAAACCCGGCGACGGTGGACGCGTCTGCGCCGTAGTAGGCGGTGGTGATGGTGACCACGGTATTTTCCGTGCGCGGCCATTGGTTGACCGGCAATTCAAAGATCGAGCGCAGCCCCAGGATCAGGATGAACAGCGAGACCACCACGGCCCAGACCGGTCGATAGATAAAGGTGTCGGTAAATTTCATGGCGCACCCTTAGTGTTCTTGGGGAGTCGGGGCGGGGTCGTTCAAGGGCGCGGCGCTGTTGTCGACTTTCACCGGCGAGCCATTTTTCAGCTTCATCTGGCCACTGGTAATCAACAGGTCGCCTTCCTTCACCCCGGACACAATCGCCACCTGGTCGCCACGGGTCGGGCCGGTCTTGATAAAGGTCTGTTGCGCGGTGAGCACGTCTTCGCCCTTGTCGTTCTTGCTCGCCGTGGCGATGAACACGGTGGTGCCGTAAGGGTTGTAGGTCACCGCTGTCTGCGGCACGGTGAGGTAGCGCTGCGGGCTGCCGGCGTTGACCACGGCGCGGGCAAACATCCCCGGCACCAGGCTTTGCTTGGGGTTGGCGACGGTGGCTTCGACCGTGACGTTGCGCGTGGTCGCGTCGAACTGGGTGTCGAGGGTAGTGATGCGCCCGCTGAAGGTTTGATGGGACAGGCCGTCCGCCGTCACCGCGACCGTTTGCCCGATGGCGATGGCTTCCAGTTGGGTCTGCGGCACGGTGAAGTCGATGTAGATGGGGTCGAAGGTTTGCAGCGTGGCGATCTTGTCACCGGGGTTGAGGTACTGGCCGGGGTTGACGCCGGTAATGCCGATGCGCCCGGCAAATGGCGCGCGGATGGACTTTTTTTCCACCAGTGCGCGCTGTTGTTCGGCGGCGGCGAGCTTGGCCTTCAAGTCGGCGGTGTCGCTGTCGACCAGGGCCTGGGACACCGCGTTGACCGCCAGTTGCGCCTTGTCTCGCTTGAGCACGATGGCGGCCAGGTCGGCGGTGGCTTCCAGCGCGTGCAACTGGGCGATGTCCGAGTCGGCGTTCAATTGCACCAGCAGCGCCTGGGCCGCCACTTCCTGCCCGGGATTGAAGCCAATTGTGCGCACGATGCCGCCGACTTCGGTGGTCACGTCCACGCCCCGCACGGCCTTGATCGAGCCGACGGCGCTGACGCTGGGCTGCCAGTCTTCGAACGGCACGTGCAGGGCCGTGACCACGGCGGCGGGCAGCGGCACTTTGGATTGGGCGATCAGTGCGGAGATCTGCACGAATTTCACCCCGGCAATGATCGCGACAATCACCAGGACCACCACGACCATTATCAGCATAGGCCGCCACAGCCGCCGCTTGCGCGGGGCCGGGGGCAGGGGAGAGGCAGTCGGGGCGTCGGCCATGGAGGTTCTCGCTGTATCAAGGAGTCGGTTCAGTCGCCGCCGTGTGGGCCGGCCGGAGTTCTTGCCAGGTGGGCAGGCCGAAGCGGTCCGGGCGGCCTGCGGTGGCGGGGTCTACGTCAGCGCGGTTCCACCAGCCGCCGCCCAGGGCCTGGAACAGCGCCGTGGTGTCGCTGTACCGCGCCGCCTGCGCGCGCACCCGCGCCAGCACGGTGTTCTGGTAGGTTTGCTGGGCCGTGAGCAGGTTGATATAGGCCACGGCGCCGAGCTTGAACTGAGCTTGCACCAGGTCCAGGTTGGCCTGCGCAGAGCGCTCGGCCATCACCTGTTGGTTGAGCGCATCGGCATCGGCTTGCAGGGCGCGCAGGGCGTTGGCCACATCCTGGAACGCAATGAGCACGGTGCCGCGATAACGCGCGGCCGACTCGTCATAGGCAGCCACGGCGGCGCGTTTGCGGTGTTCCAGCGCGCCGGCATCAAAGATCGGCTGGGCAATCGCCCCGGCCAGGCTCCACACGCCGGTGCCGGCCGAAAACAGCTTGGTTCCGGCGGCCGCCGTGGAACCCAACGACCCGGTGATGCTGAACTGCGGCAGCTGGTTGGCCACGGCCACGCCGATATTGGCGCTGGCCTGATGCAACTGCGCTTGCGCCGATTGCACATCGGGGCGCTGGCCGACGAGGGCCGAGGGCAGGCTGACCGGCAATTCCTGCGGCAAGTGCAGGGACGCGAGGTTGAACGCCTCGCCACGATCCTGGTTGGGAAACCGGCCGAGGTACGCCATCAGCTGGTTGCGGGTTTGCGCCAACTGCTTTTGCAGCGGGGGCAACGTCGCGCGGGTTTGCGCCAGGGTGGTTTGCTGGGTGAGCACGTCGGTATTGCCGATGGCGCCGAGCTGGCGCTGGGCCTGCAACAGATCGAGCTGCCCGCTTTGCAGGCGGATGATCTCTTCGGTGGCGGCGACCTGGTCACGGATGGAGGCCAGGTTGATCGCGGTGTTGACCACGTTGGCGGTCAAGGTCAGGTACGTCGCCTCGAGCTGGAAGCGTTCATACTCGGCCTGCGCCGTGCTGGACTCGATTTGCCGACGGGTGCCGCCGAACACATCCGGGGCGTAGGACACGCTCAATGACGCCGAGTTGATCGTGAGAATCGGTGACGACGGGCTGCCGGTCTGCACCCCGGAGAGTTTCTCGCGGGTTTTCGACGCGTTGGCGCTGACGGACGGAAACAGTGAGGCCTGGTCGGCGTAGACCAGTTCGTTGGCTTGCCGCAACGCAGCCTGGGCGGCGCTGACATCCGGGTTGGCGCGCAAGGCTTCTTCAACCAACGCGTTGAGCGCGGGCGAGCGGAACAGCGTCCACCATTGCCCGGGGATATCCAGGCCGGCGACCAGGCGTTGTGCGGCGCCGCCGGGGTCGATGTCGGCATGGGCGGTGCGGGTCAGGTTTTCTTTTGTATAGCCCGCGCCTGCGGGCACCTCGGGGCGCTGGAAGTCAGGGCCGACGGTGCAGGCGGCGAGGGCGAGGCACAACAGGCTCAAGGGCGCCAGGCGAGAGGCTTGTCGAGGGAGGCCGATCTGCATCAGGCGGGCTCGCTGAAAAGGGCACGGGGAAAACCGGGTTCAAATCAGTGTAGGTGGTGCCGGGCACTGCGCAATGTGCCGTGGGGTACGCTGATGATGAAAATGCATGTATCGCATTATTATAGAATTACGTTATGCATTATGGGTATTTTACATGGCGCGATCCTGGCCTCATCGTAGCCCACCTTGTGAAGACTGCCGAGACCGCGCGCGCGGATCGACCTGACCTGCCCGAGAAGGCATCTGGAGATTGATGTGCGTTACCTGACAACACTGGCGGCGGCCCTGGCTGGCGCGTTGCTGAGCCTGACGGCCCAGGCGCAGACCCTGACCGTCGGCGACCAAAGCTATAACGCCCAGGCCGTCATGGAGGCGGCGGGGGTGCTGGATAACCTGCCCTATACCCTGGAGTGGAAACAATTTACCGCCGGTTCGCCGGTGGCCGAAGCGCTGAATGCCAACAGCCT
This sequence comes from Pseudomonas sp. 18.1.10, assembly GCF_024655625.1. NCBI lineage: Bacteria > Pseudomonadati > Pseudomonadota > Gammaproteobacteria > Pseudomonadales > Pseudomonadaceae > Pseudomonas > Pseudomonas sp. 18.1.10. The sequence continues at coordinate 75,628 of NZ_JANLGL010000002.1, read as the reverse complement.
GGACATCGGTTTGCTCGGCGATGCGCCGGTGCTGTTCCTCGGCGCCTTGGGCGCGCCAATCAAGGTGATTGCCGTCACCCGGCAAAACCTCGACGGGGTGGCCATCCTGGTGAAAAAGGAGTCATCGATCCATAGCCTGGCGGACCTGGCGGGCAAGCGCGCGGCCATCTGGAAAGGTTCCTGGAGCCAACAACTGCTGCTGACCGCACTCGACAAAGCCGGGGTTGCCAGGGATTCGCTGGAGTTCCGTTACCTCAGCGCGTTGGACGCTTCCCATGCGCTGGAAGGCGGCTCGGTGGACGTCATCGCTACCTGGGAACCCTACGTCACCCAGCAGGAACGCCAAGGTGCACGGGTGCTGGCAACGGCTGACGGCTTGATTCCAGCCCAGAGCTACATCGCCGCCAATGCCAAAGCGGTGGACACCAAACGCGCGCAGATCAGCGATTTCCTCCAGCGCCTGAAAAAAGCCCGTGACTGGACACGCCTGAACCCGGCCAACGCCGACGCGTATGCCGATGCCTGGGCCAAACGCACCCGCGCCGACGCCGACATCGCCCGCGCCTGGTTTGCCCGCGCGCGCACGACGGTTGAGCCGGTCACCGCCCAGTCGCCGCTGGATGCGCAAAAGACCGTGGACTTTTTCGCCAGCGAAGGCCTGGTCAAGTCCTACGCTGCCGCCAGCCTGTTCGACGCCTCCTTTGCCGGTGCCTTACAGCCCGCCGTCGCCAAAACCCAGCCCTGAACGCCGCAAGGAACACCCCACACATGAGCAAACGACAGCTAAAACTTGGCGCCCTGACCATGGGCTGCGGCGGGCCGGGCCGCCACAACCTGTGGCTTGATCCCCAATTGCCGGCCGATGCCAGCGTGAACGTCGACTGGTACATCGACATCGCCCGCCAGGCCGAGGCGGCACTGTTCGACTTGATGTTTATCGTCGACAGCCAGTTCATCACTCCTGGCTCGCCGTCCCACTACCTCAACCGCCTGGAACCGCTGACGCTACTGTCCGCACTGGCGGTCAGTACACGGCATTTGGGCCTGGTGGGTACGCTGACGACGTCCTACAACTCACCGTACAATGTCGCACGACGGCTGGCCTCCCTCGACCTCATCAGCAAAGGCCGCGCCGGCTGGAACGTCGTCACCAGCGGCGACGCCGGCACGGCGGGCAACTACAGCCGTGACGAGCACTACGACTACGACACACGCTACGGCCGCGCGGCCGAACACGTGCAGGTGGTGCAAGGGCTGTGGAACTCCTACGAAGACGATGCCTTCGTGCGCGACCGCGCCACCGGCCAGTTCCTAGACCCGAGCAAACTGCACAGCCTGAATCACAAAGGCGAGCATTTCTCCGTGGTCGGCCCGCTGAACATCCAACGTTCGCCCCAGGGCCAACCGGTGATCTTCCAGGCCGGCGACTCCGAGCAAGGCCGCGACCTCGGCGCCGCCACGGCGGACGTGATCTTCACCCACGCCGCGAGCATCGAACAGGGCCAGGCGTTCTACCAGGATATAAAGGGTAGGGCGGTGCAACACGGGCGCGACCCATCACAATTATTGGTAATGCCCGGCGCTGAAATCTACGTGGGCGACAGCGACGCCCACGCCCGGGAAATCGAGCAGCACTACCATCAGGCCGACCATAGCTTTGAACTGGCCCTGAAGGAATTCGGGCGCAATTTTGGCTGGCATGACTTCAGCCAATACGACCTGGATGCACCGTTTCCCCAGGAGAGTTTGGAGGCGGCACGCAGCAGCTTCTTCACCGCCGCCAAACGCATTGCCGACCAGGCGCGGGAAAAAGGCTTCACCTTGCGCCAAGCGGTGGAGTTTGGCCGACAACTGCGGCCGGGGGCGTTTGTGGGCTCGGCGGAAACCGTCGCACAGAAAATCGCCGATTGGTTCGAAGCGCGGGCCGTGGATGGCTTCAACATCTATATAGGGCACCCGGAGCAGTTCACGCGCTTCACCCAGGAAGTCATCCCGTTGCTGCAAGCGCGCGGCGTGTATCGCACGGCGTATGAGGGCACGACCTTGCGCGAGAGCCTGGGGTTGGCGATTCCCCGGTTCGGCTAGGCAGAAATCGGGGTAGAGTGGTCGCCAATTTTTCACGTGTTGTTTACCGCATGAATCGTCCGCTGTTTGTTGCGCTTGATGGGCCCAAGGGCACCGGGAAAACCACGTTGTTGGAAGCGGTTACCCGAGAACTGCGGGCCCAGGGCAAGAAGGTCATCCGCCTGTGCGAAAAAAAGAGTGATCCCTTTAGGGGGGAAACCATGGTGCTCGTCAACAAACTCGCCAGAGATCCCAGCCGGGAGTTGGAATGGGCGGTGTGTGAGCGGTTGGCGGAGAGTCGGGCGTGGATCTCGCGGCATGTGCTGGTTAAGCAGCCGGTCGATAGCATTATCTTGATTGATCGTTGGTATCCGTCGGATGCGGCGTTTCGCAGGTTGGTGCCGTTTGCGGAGATTTTGCAGTTGAATCTGGATCGAGGGGTGCGGGTGCCGGATTTGCATGTGGGGGTGGTGACGGCGCCGGAGATTTCATGGGCGCGGGCAGCGGGGCGAGGGCGGGGGTTGGGGAGTACGGTGATTCATCGGTTGGAGGAGCAGGTGGCTTGTACGGAGGCGTTTGAGAGGGTGGTTGGGGAGCAGGGGTGGGTTTTGTGTCGGAATGAAGGTGCGATTGAGGAGGCGGTGAGGCGCGTGGTTTTGGAGGTCAAAAAATCAGGCTAGAATGCCGAATGCATAGACCTCAAGGACGCGAGATGATATTGCGACACAGGCCAGTGACGGCGGATGACATCAAAACTATCTGCAGCTTTCCCCTTAACGCTCAGGAACTGTTTTATATGTTCCCGAAAGCTCAATACCCTCTGACTGAAGCTCAGCTGTCTAACGCTATTACTCAACGATTCGACTCGACGATTGTCGAAGCCGGGAACAGCGTCGTCGGCTTTGCTAACTTTTATCGGGCTGAAACGGGTGGGGTTTGCTGTATCGGCAATGTCATCGTTGCCCCAGAGGCACGAGGTAAAGGTGTGGCGACCTTCATCGTAGAGACGATGACTGCTCTGGCATTCGACCGCTATGACGCCACAGAGGTGCAGATCTCGTGCTTCAATGAAAATACGGCAGGCTTGCTGCTTTATCCAAAACTAGGCTTCTTGCCCTTTGCTGTCGAAGAGAGAACTTCTCTGGATAGTCGTAGATCAGCACTCATCCATATGACCCGCAGCAGAGCAGCCCGACCATAACCTCACCCAGGACAGCGATGGGTGAAAATCTCCTAAATTCGTGAACGCATAAAAAACGAATTCGTCGAGTCAGTGACTTACTGTGACCAGCCCTTAAAAACCGATCCCCCCGAAAGCCCCGCATTCCCTAGCCCACACCTTCCTCAGAGTCAAAAAGAAGAAAATACACCGTGTTTTTTCTTCTTTTCATTTCTATGACAATGTAAAGATTTCCGACTCAACTCACTGAATCTCTTGACCTAATTGAAAAAACGAATTTCATACGTTTGACGGCTTACGTTTGCCTGCTAGACCTCAAAGACGGTTATGACATTTGCATAAGTTATGGCGCAATGCCATTAGTGGTTAAGCATACATAGCCTAATTCGGAAGTGCTGCCTAAGTCGAAAGTGTGTTGGATGCCAAAACTAGGCAAACCCTTCCTCTACTCACTAGCAAATCTACCAAAATGAGGCTAGTCATGGCTAATGACAAACCACCTAAGTTAAGGCTCATTAAAACCGGTGCGATCCCAAGCACCTACAGCCCTCGCACGTTGATTCAGGGCAATGGGTTTTTCCCCGCCATACCGGGGTCGTGTGAGCTGCTGCCTAAGCTCCGATTCATGAGGATCAAAGCTTCCCTGATGCTTTGCATTCAGTATCCAGGGGATCGGGACTTCAAACCGGTGTCTTTCACCAATCATCCTGCCAAGGTGGTTATCGCGCCTGCGCCAGTAAAGCTGCCAATGGATGCTGATGAGTTCAACGCCAGCGAAATCTGGCCTCATGAAAATCCGTTCGACATGCAGTCCCTTGACGCCCGGTCGCTACGCGGAATCGCGGAACTGGCTCAAGAGTCGTCAACGCTCCCGGCGCTCCCTGAGAAGACGGCAGAGATTGTTGAGCAAGCTATCCGAGTCGGTTGGTTCGACGGACGCAGCACCAAGCGAGGTGTATGGGCAGACGTCAGGGCCAAGTGCGGAGAAGCGGGCATCAAGCCGCCATCCTATAAGACGGTCACCATACAAATTGATCGCCTGTTCTCTCGTGAGGTGCTGCGTTTCCACCCGGTGACTCGCGACGCGTTTACGGATAAACCAGCGGGCTACCCTTCGGAATAGCCCAAAACCTTATTTCCTTTGAAGCGCCAGTGTCATCGGCGCCACAAGGACTATTGACCAGTGCGGTGCTTGCGCCTCAGCGGCGCCGGCTGGTCGCTTGGAGGTGTGCCATGGGCACATACAGCAATCCAGACGGCAGCAAACAGCTTGTAAATTTTGAAGGGGATATCTGGGTCGTCGAGGATATCGACGAGACCACCCGGAAACTGCACCTCAAAAACATCCGTAACGACACACTTCGTCTTGTGAGCTCCGCACAGGTAGAGTCAGTCGATCATGAGACGTTACTTCAGGCGGCTGCTGCGAAGATTGCAGATAAAACCGCGAAGCGGGCCCTAATTTTGGGTGATGATTTCACTCCAGAGCAGAAAGAGCAGGCACGCCATCGCTTCGAGATCATAGAGAAGCAGTTTGCTGAGAAGTTGTCAGTCGATGAGGCCGCCAAGGAATGCGGTTTGAGTGTCCAGCGCTATTACGAAGTGCGTAAGCTTTTTAATGTCGAAGTGGGCCCTATCAGCTTGCTCGGTAAAAAGCGCGGACGCAAAAAAGGAACTAAGGCCATCTCACCAGAAGTCGAAAAAATCATCGCTGAGCAGGTATGGTTTTATCGGGGGGAGGGTGCATCTTACCGAACAGTTTGGAAGGGTGTTCAGGCAGCGTGCTTTGACTTAAAAATCGACAACGTGCCTTCGTATGAAACTGTATGCGATCGGATGAATAACCTTCCTGAGTACGTGAAAGATCTTCAGGTACACGGGAAGAACCATGCTGACGATGCTTTCAAGCTTCGGGACGGATTCCGAGAACTCAGTCGGGCGCTCGAACAGGTACAAATGGATCACACCATAGCGGACGTTTTCCTCGCAAGCCGGCATGACCGAAAAAACCCTGTTGGGCGTCCTTGGATCACTGTCGCTGTTTGCGCGAAGACGAAAGTCATCCTTGGCTTCTATATCAGCTTTCGGTATCCCAGCCTGGCCAGTGTGGCTCACACTTTGAAACATGCGGTGATGAGCAAGGAAGCGTTCATGAAGAACGTTGACCTCAAGGATCATGAGTACGAGTTCTACGGCGTGTTCGATGAGCTATTAACCGACAATGCTCGTGAGTTCCGTTCGGGCAACCTTGTCGCTGCATGCGCTTTGGAGGGGATCAAGCTGCGGCATCGTCGTCAGAAACAAGACGGTGGTATTTGCGAGCGCGTTCTCGGGACTTTGAACGTCGGGTTTGTCCATATGCTTCCGGGAGGAACGGGATCGCGGTCGCGTAAGGATCGTGATTTCAACCCGCAAAAGCATGCGGTAATGACGCTGGAAGAGTTCACCCGGTACTTCACACTGGCTGTGTGTGAATATCACGACACGGCCGGAGAGGACGGCAAGACTCCACGTGATCGCTGGCGTGAAGCGCTTCGGGACGCGAAAGGCCGTCCTGTGGCTCCTCGGCGCGTGCACGATGTGAAGAATTTTATCATCGAGGTGTTGCCTGAGAAGCACCCCGTGATGTCGAAAACCGGCCTCAAGGTGAACGGCTTTCGCTATTCGAACGATGTGCTCCGCCACATGATCGGCAAGCAGATTCGGGTGAAATACGATGCGGCCAACCTGTCCATGGTGTTGGCCCGGTTCGAGGGGCAGTGGATCGAAGTACCGTGCTGCGAGAAAACCCCCGGCACGCTCACCGCGAAAGCAATCCTGCAGAAGTACCTTAAACGCGCTGGCAAGCTGGGTGAGCGCGCCGTGAAGGCATTCCTCGCCCGCGCGTATCAGCTTCGCCAGTCGATCCTGCTTGACACTCCAGCCATGCGTAAACAGCTTGAGATCAATGACGCTGATAAGGAAATCGGGCTCGTGACCCATCACGAGCGCCCTGGCAAAAAAAACAAGCTGGTTACTCGCAACTTTGCTCTTGATGTCGAACCTTTCGAGGCGGAATAACTATGGACTTTCCACATCTCGCTCAGAAGGTTCAGCAGGTAGCAATGCTCGATGGCCCTGAGCGCATCATGTATTGCGATAACCCGCTCTGGATCAAGACTAACACTAGTCAAACATTCATCACGGGGATCGAGCGAATGATCCACGCTACACGGATTGGCAGCCGATCCTGTATGGGGCTCATAGGCATCAGTGGTATCGGAAAGACAAAAATGATTGAGCATGCTGCAACACGGTTCAATACCCCAGACGCCACATCGATTCTCACCATCGATCTGTCTGAATACGGCCGGCACATCGACTTGCAGCAGGTTTTCCTCAGCCATTTGGGATTCACGCAGTCGGTGAAATCCCTTTGTACCGCGTCCGGCATCAATCGCATTTCCGAGCGTATCAAAGAGATGAAGTTGGCTATCTGCATTCTCGATGAAGGCAATGCTCTCGCAGGTGTGAAAAACATGCTGATCCAGCCCAATTACACATACCTGCGTGCGATGGCGAATCGTGACTTTGGGGTCAGCTTAGTGGTCGCGGGTACCGATGAATTGAAGGTCTTCTTGGGCATTGATCCTCAACTGCGATCGCGTTTCGGCGTGTGGGAAATCCCTCAGTGGGAGGCAGCTGGGGAGGACTTGTCTCGTTTCCTGAAGGCGTTCGTGCGGTTCATGCCGTTGCGCAAGCCATCAACTCTGGATACCGTCGAGATCCAACAAAGCCTGGTGTCGAACTGTCGTGGTAGCACCCGCGATATCGTTTGGGTCTTGATCACCTCTGCCAAGCTGGCTATCGAGACCGGACATGAATGCATCGACGAAGCGTTGCTGGATGCCTGTTTTGAGGCCCGCCTTCCAGCTTTCCTGGAGTAGCCTTCAACATGGGGCGGCGCTGGATTGGGAGCTCTGCAAATCAAGCGCCGCTTGAAAGCGTAGTTGAGTCGATCGGGCACTATGGAGGGGATACCCACGGCAAGCTGATTGTCGTCAGAGGAGAGGCTGGAGCGGGGGCTAGCGCTTTCGCTTCACGTCTCCACTCCATACTGTTACGCAAAAACATCCGATCTGTCTTTGTCCCCCGAGCGCCCTTTAACGCAGACTTTGTTTTTACTGCTCACGTCTTGAAGTCGCTGGGGTTACCCAGCTCCAGTGTTGATATGATCTCAGGCCGGAAAGTAAGGCTGCATTACGAAGCAGCGATCCACCTGCGACGATATCAGGCCGTTATCTGCGAAGATGCTCACGATTTCTTTCATAAGCACCAGGTGAAAGTCCACAATATTTATGGCTCCATCCAACAACTAACCCAACCACCTTACGGGCACTGCGTGGTGCTTTGCGGCCTAAGAGATCCATTGACTGAGGTGGGGCACGTTGCGCAAGCAATGGAGATGGATGTCGAGTACGTCGATCTGGAGCCAATGCCTTGCGACCAGCACTACTTGGGCTTCGTCCGTGACATTGCGACGGTCGTGCAGCTGGGCGCTCACGGCAACCGTATCAACCCATTCTTACTTTCTGCCACCGCCAAGGGATGGGTGGACGTACCGCTACCAGCTAGCGGGCCACAAGAGGTGCCAGTTCCACAATCCAAGCCGGGCTCCGTGGCAGCAGCTTTCGATCTCTCGGCTGAGCAGACCCACCTGGGTGCGTCGTCCTTCCTAGCGCTAGACCCTTGCCCTTTGACCTGCGGCGGGCTCGACGTTGGCATCCTGCACGCACACACGAAGGGCTTGATCGGAAACACCGTGACGGTGGTCAGGGGGCTTATGGCGGCCTCAGTGACAACTGGTGCTTCCACCAACCACCGCACGTTTGACTCCTCCCCACGGCAATCAAATGACGCATCGCCGAGTTCACCTCCGAGCTCCAAACGAGCAAGGCATCAGGAGGTAGTACGGGAGAAAAATGGAGCAGACGTAACTGAACAAACCCAACAAACCAGCGGAGCAGGAGCCGCCATTTCATCAGTTAGCCTAATCGACGATCAACTCAGTTACTCGAGCGACTCTACGGTTGCTCAACCGGCAGGATCAGAAGCGTTTTTCAGCCCTAGAAGCGAATCCGGGGGCGATGACTTATTTCCGTCCCAGGCCGACGCATCTGGTACTCCACGCGGCATGCAAATCCGTCTGCCGTTTGAGTTGGCCGAGGATCGGCAGATAGAGGTGCAGCTGGAGCTTAGCTTTGGCCTCTCGATCACACGCACAGATGAGCCTGTCGTTGCGTCGATTCTCGCTACTGGAGGAGCTACAGAAAAGGGTTTCTCTCTGAGTCCTGTGTCGGGCAGCTCAAGCTATCCGGGTGACAAGTGCGCAGCTTCAATCGATCCGCTCCTGAGCGGCAGTCGCAAGCAACGCAGGGCTTTTTCAGGCTACTTGACGCCACTCCATGACGAAACTTTGGGCTCATGGTTATCACGAAATGCGGCATCGAGCGCGGTCACGGTCATTCATGATGGGTTTATGGATTGGTGCATCGCGCTGCTGCAGCCTTCGGCCATCCCTTTTGCGCGAGCTACCCCTCACAATTTCAGCCAGTTCGCCAGTCCCAAGAATGCCGCGGCGCAGGTTGACGGTGCAGATGAACACAACCGTTGGAATCCTGATGTGTTGCTTGGCAATCCTCGATCCCAAGAGCATTGCCAAGATGCCAAGGATCTTGAGTGCGATGACCTCTACAGATCCGACTTCTTCCTGGAAGCGTTCTCTGATCCGACAGGCATCCATCTAACGGAGCGCTTCCGCCTGCCGAGCAATTCAGTATCTCAACATGATAACCGCCGATTCTGCGCACAATGCCTAGAGGATGATGTATCAGCGATGAGAGCTCCTGGATTGCGGCGTGCATGGCGTAACCGAGGTTCAGCTCTTTGTGCCGCGCATCGCCAGCCAGTCTTGCTCCAGCAGTTGGAGAAGGGGCACCTGAGCAATTTCACTGGAGGCTGGCAGGCCTATATGCAACAAACAACGCGAGGGCATTTCGATCATGGGGTAGGCCTGGTCTCTTGCGAGAGGTCGGGATACCAAACTGCATCAGTCGAAACTAGGATTTGTCGAATAGTGTTGCGGGTTCAGACTTGGGTGGAATATGCGCCTGCGATTCCTTCGTCGCTGCGGCCATCCAAGTACTCACTGTACTTCTTGCTTGGCATATTCCTCTACCAAGGCAACCTGGTCAGCGATGGCGGTGCTGCTCGATGGTTCCTGAAAGCTGCTCGAGGTTCGAAGATAAATTCCCATGAGTATGACAAGCCATCTGTTGCCCAGATGGTTAAAAATATCGAGTCGGCGCCGCCACGGTCATTAGCAATTGCTTACTTGCTTCTTGGTTTAGCATTTGATCTCGTCTCCAAAGAAGAGCTGTGTTTAATTCGCCAAGCTTTGATATTCACTGACAGTTCTTTTCCCATGACTCGCGAAGAACTTAAGTCATTAACACGGTGCTTCCAACCCTATCACCTCGATGCTATCTGGAACAGCGCACTTCAGAACCTACCAGTTGACGATCTCGCTCACCTGGCTTGGTTGCTAAAGTATCACTGATGATGCAGAAACATGAACCAGCCTATAGGACGTCAGTTAGATGCATACTAAAACCTCGGAGCGCAACGGTGGCAGGCTAGCAAGGCGAATCCGCTGGTGGTGGTCACGATAACTACGTGGGTAAGCTCTAGTGCTTAAAAGAAATCTAGATCCCTAACCAAACAAGCGCTCAACCAGCATGGAGAGACTGGTGTGGGGAGTTAGGCGATGAGACCCTCCCTCCTGGCTGCGCCCACGGAGGCATCGAAGCTCGGAGGGCTATTGACGCCCAGTGTGGGTCGGTCTGGTCGCCATTCGCTCCCGTTCTCCTCAAAAATCAGAGCAGATCGTGCACATTCGTGAGCCAAGAATGTACGACCCTGCTGTCAATATATGGGAAATGTGAGTTTTGGAAGGGTGCTGAAACCTCCGAGATAGAGCCTTCGCCTTTGGCGCAGGCAGCGGAGCGCGGCTATGCGCCGCTATCCAAAAAAGGTCGCGAAAGCGGGATTCCACAAAATGTTAAATTTGGCGCTCGCATTGAGCGTCTTTTAGCCTAAATTGACAACATGCCATTCACGCATGGCTGGCACGTTCATGATTGCGCCATTTTCACATCCGAAAACGGCTCAAACGATTGTTGCAGGTTGGTGGTGTAATACCTATAAGCTTATGTTTTCTAACGAAAAATACGGAAGGAGCTCTACGATCATCATTTGTGGGATTGCCAATGAATGACGGAACTTCCATCCGTCGCGTCATGAATTCCTCAAATTACCCTTCCAACAAGTTAATTTATTGATTATACAGGTTTTTCTGTTTTGCGACGCGCATGCTAAACGCTAGCATCGGCTTTAAGCCGTGCATTTCATGCGCTACACTCAAGGCATGTCCGCGCGGGTAGGCAGCTATGAATCGACCCCATACATTTGTAAGGCACCTACAGATTAAAAGTTTGCTAGCACGAATTGACAGCGAAATGCACGCGCTTGAGGCCAGCGACGTCAACTATCAGCTGGATCGGGAGTTCAGTGCCGAGCTTGATCAGCTAATCCGTCGCTACGGTTACACGGATCAAGAAGTCGTGGAGCTGGTAGAGCTCGTTGAGGCCCATGAGACTCACGGGGCTGATGACATCAGAATCCTCATAGATCGCATCCCTTCGGACAGTGACACAAGCGCGGGTGATAATAAATGAGGTACATTACTACCAATGACACCCTGTCAGTTTTCGTAGATATCCTATGTTCCCTGTATATCTGTGTGACTCAGTATAATCAACGAGTCAGTGCCCGTTTTATGGGAGGTTGCTGATGACTGCGATCATGGATTACTTGGCGCTCATGGGGAAGATCAAGAAAATCGAAAATGACTCTTCTCTAGATAGGGATGCACGGTTTTATCACGAATTTGTGGCCTTAAAAGCTCGGTACAATTTTAGTGCTACAGATGTTCTAAGGTTGTTGAGACCGGCGGCGTCGGTTGCTGCGCCTTCACTGGTTCAAGATCTGTTTGAAGCACTTCTGTCAGATGAGAAATTAGCGGCCGCTGCGAATTCAACTACAAAACCGCTTCGCCGGTATCGAAATCCGCACACCGGAGAAGTCGTGGAAACTCGGGGCTCTAACCATGGCCGCCTTAAAGAGTGGAAGGCACAATATGGAGCAGATGTTCTGCCTACTTGGAGAGAGTTATGATGAACTGGCTGGAGTCTGCTCTAGTCACCCTTCGTCTTATCACTAATAGGGATAGCTCTTCGGAGGTTGATATTTGCTGGTCTTTAGCCATCTTTTGCAGCCTTGAGCGTGTATAGCCAAAACCGCCGTGGCTATACACAACGTCCTGCATTGCCTTCGACGTTCTCCTGAACACGAGCCTCTCTAGCGAAGAGGGCCGGCATACTCGGCTTTATAAGATCATCTGCGGTCAAGCCGGGCTTATGCGCGACGCCCAGTTGCAGAAGCCGGGGGAGGGCCCGCCAGAGGATCACTCAGAATCGCGCCAGTAACGGCTCACAGTCATCTTATTCACCCCAAGACTCTGGGATGCTTGAGCTTGAGTCAGCCCCTGAGCTTTGCATTCCTGGATCGACGCCTTAAGCATCCTATCGATAACACGGCCGGCTGGACGACTGAGCAACTCGTTCCCATTCACCTCTGCACGGGCAGCGTCGAGGATGCCATCGGATTCTAATAGCCGCATCTGCGTGGCAAATTTCTCGATGAGCTCCTCGACCGTGACGCCTTCCTGGATCAGGGTGGCTGCGCCGACCAGCAACAGGGGAGACGCCCCGTAGGCTTCCGACAAGTCCTGCAGCTTGTCCAAGGTAGGGCTCGACTTGCCGTGCTCAAGCTGACTCAGGTACTGACGATTGCTCCCCTCGGGAATTGACTCCTGGGTCAACCCTTTGTGAGCTCGCAGCGCGCGAAGGATCGCGGCTAAAGGTACCTTCATCGACACAGGCATTCCTCAAAACCGAGGATGTAGCCATGTTGTGCCGTAACACTCTACCGTATATAGTAGTCGTACAGTTACGGCGTGAGCGCGTGGCTCGAACTACCGCTGCGTGGGTTCAGGCAGGCGGGTGAGGGCAGCAGCTCAGGGCGACATCTCTCTACCAGATATCAATTTAGCCCTAAACCGTCGATTCTGATTTTTATCCTCTAGCCCTAGGCGAGCTGCAGAGCCCACGCCAGCAGAGGTTACGTCCGGGAGTTGGCGAACAGCTGCAGAGGCGGCTCGAGACTGGATGAGCGGCTGAGAGGGTGAAGCCGGTAGTGCTGACCTCTCGTAAGCAGCAACAGAACGGGGTCGCGTGCCGAGAGGCCTGGATTGATGTGAGGAACCACCAGTGAACAACCCAGCATTCCCAGATCCTTCGGCATTCATGATCAAGACCTTCGGGTCGACGATAAGAGACCTCTCCTTCAACAGGCTGCCGACGGTCATCCAAAGGGCGAAGGCGGCCATACCTGAGGATGACGTGGTGGGATTTCTCTTATGCGCGCTGTATAGGCCGCCGCGGATGACTGGGCTGATCTTCTGCAATTGCATGAGTCTCTTACCCCCAGGTCTGCCAGCGCATACACCACCAGTAGTGAGGCGGTTTCACCGCAACGGTTATCTGGTGGTAGAGGCGGACACGGGCGGATTGTTCGTGGTGGCCCACCATTACTTCGAAAACGGTGCTATCAGGCCTTTTTTCGAAGTGCATTGAAGGACGTCAACACAGGACATCACGCCTGGACATATCGAGTGAATTGCCATGCCTACAGACTATGAATCCTTGAACAGCTTGCAGACCGCCGCGGAGGTCAAGCCGACCTTAACGCCCGCAAGCGTCAAGCGTGCTATGGGTGTGCGGTTCGAATTTCCGGCCACCGCATACATGTGCTGTGCGAGGGTGGATCAGGAAATCAACTGCCTGGTAGGTGTGGTTTACCAAGAACAACGTGGGCGCTTTCGAGATGGTGCGACTATTAGGACGTCCACCCTACGTCGACAGTTCGAGAACCACGGATATCACGTCTTCGAGACGAGCAATGGCAGTACATATGTCGTTTGCGAATGGGCGCCGGATGGATTGAGCCCACGCTTTTCTGGCGTACGCCACTAGCCATCCGGCATACGGATCCACACAGGTGAAGCTGTTATGGCCCCATGGAGTATCAAACGCACTCGAAACCAGCAGCTCATAACGGTGCCCGTGCGAAGGTCAACCAGGTGTGGAAGCACTAAAGCCGTACAACCTGTAAATCACATTGAAACACAGCAAATTCCCAAGTGACCGACTGATGAAGCTACGAATTTACTCAGACTTGCATAACGAATTTCACTGCTTCGACCCGCCGGCCCTCGATCCTAGCGTCGACTTGGTCATCCTCGCTGGCGACATCGACAAAAAAGCCCGCGGCGTGAAGTGGGCAAATGACGCATTCCAGTGCAAGGTCGCTTATGTATGCGGCAATCACGAGTATTACGACGGCCATATCGACAGGACACTGCGCAAAATGCGAGATGCCGCAGAAAGCCACGTGCATGTTCTCGAAAATGATTCACTCATCATCAATGGCACCCGCATCTTGGGCACTGCAGCGTGGACGGATTTTTCCTCAACGGGCGACCAAGTGGCCGCGAGCAGGATGGCTTGGCAGTGGATGAATGACTTTAACTACATCCGCGCTGATGCGGGATACCGACGCCTGAGGCCCGATGACTTGGTCACTCGCAATCATGCAGCCAAGGCCTGGCTGGCCGAGCAGCTTGCCCAGCCTTTTGCAGGCAAAACGATCGTCATAACCCATCACTCACCATCGCCCGTGGTCGTTGGGACGAAGCATGATGGACACCTCAACGCGGCTTACACCAACGATTGGCCTAGCCTCATCGAGAAAGCGGATCTGTGGGTCTTTGGCCATACCCACCAAGCTGTGGACGTCGAGTTGGCAGGCTGCAGAGTCGTCTCCAATCCCCGGGGTTATCCCAACGAGCAGACTGGCTTTGACCCGTTTTTTGAGATTTCGATTTGATGACCAATTTTTCCCATAAGCGTGTCGCGGAGAAGGAAGCCGTCGAGCGTCTGAGTCAGGTGATTCCTGGTGCCGTCATCCGAGCGCAAGCCATGGATTGGGGTGTGACCATTGATGCATACCTGTACGATGCGGCAAGGGTAGGGCAGCGATATGCAGCGATCGTGTATGGGGACAAATCAGGGGCGAGCCTTGACGGCATGACCGTTGCCACCCCACCGCTGGAACTTGTGACAGCTCAGTCGGGATTTAAGCTGATGCGTACTCCACGCGGGGATCATCACTTTCTGATTGTGAGCGAGCTCGGCGCCGAAGGGCATCATGAAGACATCTAGCATTGAGATTCCTAGCGAACTTGCTCAAGCTGCATCGCTGCGCTTCAAATCTAGGATCAGCGGATTTCTACGGCGAGCGTTTCCTCATGGGGCGTGCCTGGTTGGTGAGATCCATGGGGATTTGAGCGAGCGCTTCTCGGAGGGTGGTCTGATACAGACCTCAGTCATCATGCAACTGACCAGGGAGCATGGGTATTTGCTTGCCCATACGTTTACGGGTAGCTGCTATGTGCTCATCCAGCCGGCCGGCGCCGTGGAACAGAATTTTGGACACCTCTATAAGCACGAGGTACCACAGGGATTGGAGGATTGATGCATCTGCTACATATTGCGGAAGCCATCGCGCTCGACGGCGAGCCGCTGTCTGGGGCGTCCGAAGCGGAAGCCGAACTCATCAAGACACGTGTCGCAGAAACGGGCAAAGCATACTGTGCTGCGGTTGCTTGGGTCATTATTGATGTACTTGATGTGGATGCCGAGTCGTTGGGTGCCTCAGGGCGGTTACCCATTGTCTTGTTCTCCCATAGCGTCTTGCTTCACAGCACCGGAGATTATGAGAACAACGAGCGCATCAAGACCGGCTACGCGACCAGCTACGATGGTCGGGGCATCTTTGAAACCAGTGACACGATCTTTGTGCTCGTGGGCCAGGGCTTCAGGAAGCCCGTCTCGATCCAGCTTCTGAACACAGTGCCCTCTAGATCTTGGGCACCATGAGCCGCCGATGAGGGTCATGTAGCTTTTTCTTGCAGCCTCGCCAACCTTATGGCTGGGTCAGGCTGACCATTTAACCAATCGTTGCAGTAGGGGTGTCCGCTTGCCGTCGGCCCTCATCGCGGAATGTTGCGCTGTACAAGATGTGAGGTGGATTGCTGCAATTCGGCTGACAGGTCTAGCGGTTTGGTGTCGCTGAAATCATGGCGTTGAGGTGGAGAATTCACGTTCGCATCCACGCGCAGGTGCATGGGCGCAGGTTGGAACATTGATGTGCCTTCTACGCAGCCGATACGAGCTGTGCTTGCTCCTCTGGGTTAGACGGAAAAGCGTTTGAAACCACGGCCCAGCTCTTTATTGGTCTCTGCGTCATAGCCATATTTGCTTGCATTCGGTCTTTGAGGAGCCTTTATGGAAATGATTTACCTGGGGCGGTACGCGCTTACATTTGATCCTGTGAGGTTTGCCATCAAGTGCCCAGAGAACACATCAAGATTTTCCGGGCTGGCGACATCTCGATTTCCGAAGCTCTACGTCATCAGCGTCGAGGGGCATTCACACCCCGTCTATGTCGGAATCACCAAGCAATCGATGAGCAATCGTCTTCGGATCGGATGGGCGGCCAACGGCAAAAACGGGTACCACGGCTATGCCTGGCGGCGTCATTTTTCTGCGGCGACGATGGATATCTGGTGTCAGCTCGACGCTGTCGAGGGGGACTGTCTTGACATCGAAACCGTGGAGGCCGAGCTGGTGTATCTGATTCGTCAGGCAGGTCAATGGCCCGCCTACCAAACAGAAATCCATTTTCATCGATCCACTGAGGTACATCGCGAGGTCGCGGCGACAATCGGCGCGCGCTTCGGACTGGGTTTAGAGATTGGTGAACCTCATATGCTTACTCCCTAGTGTGCGCTGCGCCATCGCTCACGAGTGCCGAAACATGCGACTTCAAACCTGACCTCCAGGTCGCTCAACAGTACGCTCGGAATCCAATTTGAAGGGTTTCAGGCTGCCGTCACAATCATGCTGCTGTTCTTGTCCCAACTCTATTGACCGCCTCGGTCACTGCCTCGAAATCAAGCCAGAGATAATGCAGGAGCTCAGCCGGCGCGTGAGACAAAGGATCCTTGGCCAAACGTATTCCTCGAGAGACGCAAATCTGGATACAGCGATCCACCATGATCCAAGACCGCCAAGCGATAGAGGAAATGGTGGAATATCATCTGAGCCCAACCCCTGACCGAAGGGTATCCCTTTGGTTACTGCTGATGATCGAGTCGCTATTCATGGATGACGCCGCTTCCCCTTCAGATGCTTTGTCCCGCCTTCAAAGGATCGTGCAGCGCAAACTTGGGCGCTGCCTCCTGCAATTGCAGCAGTACGAAAAGCTACTGAAAGCCATAGTCTCCCGTCACGAGTTGAATGGCCCGATAGATCAACTGGAAGCTATCCGAGAGAAGATGGCGAATGCTGTCCAGCAGAAGACCCTAGGCACACTGATGGGGATGCTGACTGATACCTATATGACCTCGCCTACGGTTGGTGATCGACCGCAGTCAACGCAAGTCGAAACAGACGACCAGACCTGGTTCAGCTATCGGCACGAGCTTCAGATGCCATCTGAAAACTACGAGATGACGAAGGTTGCCCTGCGGGAGCTGGTAGGTCTGCGCAATCAGCTGGTTCATCACTTTATTGATCGGTTCGATCTCTGGTCAGTGGATGGCTGCTCGACAGCGGATGAGTTCTTAGAGGAAAGCTATAAGACCATTCACCAGCACTACCTGAACCTACGTGACTGGGCCAAGGGCATGAATGAGGCTCAAGAGACCTTGGCCTTGTGGCTCCAAAGCCCAGCCGCTGAGGCGATATTCGATGCCGGCTCGATCCATGGATCGGTGGATGGCTCAGATCACGGCATATACGCCTGCTTGAAAGAGGCTGAGGCGAAGTTTGCCGAGGGCGGTTGGACTCACCTGGGTTGTGCCATTCGCTGGATCGGCATTTGCTACCCGGAACAAACTCCGAAACGGTATGGCTATAGCAGTTGGCGACAGATCCTCCACGAGTCAAAGCAATTCGAGACACGGATAGACCGAGCAGGACGTGAGCCTGCAGTCGTCTGGTATCGCGGGGCCCTCGAAGTCGTTGCGCCAAGCAGGAAATGTGTTGAACCAGAGGCTGCAGTGCGGACGACAAAGCGGATCCCCGATTGAGTTAAGATCCCAACTGACTCTCATGTGCGACCGAGGTCTGGTGCGACATAACCATGCGTAATTGCCCGTGAGTCGATTTGGAAGCCAAGCCGCGGAGGCGCTGCCCGGCACAGATGGGGACAATGATTTGAACATGGATGTGGATACTAGAGTTAGCGAGGCTATGGACGCCATCTGGGCCGTAGGCACAACGCGAGTGGGAGGGCTTTGGAAAGCACCTGAATTCGACGAGCTACAAAAGGCATGCGCCGCAAGGTATCAAGAGGGCAGGGTCACGTTTGGACTTACCTTTGCGCTGGATCATGCTCTCAAATCTCTAGGGCTCCCTTGTCTATCCTCAGGTGGCTCTCAGACCATCTCCTTCAATTCGAAACAGGCCTACACGTTGCTGGACGCGGCCTTCACCCGAACGACCACGCGGCGCAGATACATTTGCCCCCTTGATCTGGCCGAAGACATTCCGACGTTAAATTTTGGTGACGCGAGAACCGGTTACTTCACGGCGGCGCAATTGGATGAGTTGTTCGATAAGCCACGGCTCACCAGGTACTACCCAAACCTTTCATTCGACTCAAGCCGCTTCTCACAATTTCACTGGCTGGTGGTGGAGGAGGACGTCCCGGTAGCGGAGAGCGTGGGGGGCCGCTCGACCCCGGGTTTTTCGATGATGATGAGTCGTGATCTAGGCGAGATCGATCCCCATGAAAGCCGTTTCCCTCCGGCGGTCGAGCATGCTTTGTTCTTCCTGCTCTTGGCTCCTTGGGAGGACTGGTCATCCATGACTGAGGTGGACTGGCGGGGCTTTCGGATTCCGTGGATTTACCAGCTCGATGATGACTTGTTTGTTGCGCCCTCAGAGCCTCGTAACCCCGACTCCCTCTCGTGGGAGCCTAAGTTTCGCCACGACGAATGGGGCGAGGTCGAAGAAACAGAGGGCCCTGTGGTGCTGACGCTTACAGATGAGGCGAGTGAACAATTGTTGAGTCGAAACCAAGAGCACTGGTCGGAGTTCAGATATGCCTCCGACACCAGCCTGTTCGACACACCGGTGATTCATTTCCTGGTGCGTGCATTTTTGGCGAACGGTATCGATGAGTTCATGGCTCACCTCACCGTCGTGGAGGCAGCCCTTGGACTCCAGGCGGACTACAGACGCAGAGAGCGTGGAAACCACGTTGATAAGGGGCCTACCAAAAGGGTAGCGCTTCGCTTGGCTGCAGCCCTGGATGATCCAGGTGCAGCAGAAGTCTATGAAGAGCTGTTTGAACTCAGAAGCGCGTTTATTCATGGCCGCGGAGGTCTGGAGAAGATCTCGACCAACCAACGTATACAAGCCAGAAGGCTTGCAGCGAGGGCTGCTGCAGCACTGGTCAGGCTGGGCGGAGAATCCGGTCTATCGCGCGAAGTGGTGCTAGCTGAACTGCTTGATAAGGGGGTACGGCTTGCCGGTGGTGATGGACAATAAACCGATGACCGCAGCAGTGGGCAACTTGCGGATTTATAGATTACCGAAGGCCATCGAGCGGGCGCGATCGGCTGTATCCCCAGAGGGGATCACAGGGTATTTGCTGTGTGCCAGGGAGCAGCGAATTGGTGTGACCGGCTTGCTGTTCTGCGGTGAGGATCAAGGCCTACCTGACGGGGTAGCGATCAGTACGTCTCCTGTTCAGGATAGAGCTTGGGTTGAGGAGTACGAGTTGGTCATTACGATGGATGGGGTTTACGTAATCGCGCACCGGCAACAGGAGAATGGTGCTTTTGACCCGCTTGAATCCCTCCACTAATCCCGCTGTTGATTGCTGGTTAACGGGCAGCCTGGCGCTGCTCGCGTGCTGCCAAGGAGTTTGACATGGATGTAACCAAACACATCACAGACCTCGAAGTGATGGCAAAGATTTCCGCGCAAAGCAGCGGTACCTACCGCACTGCGCTCGAAGTTCTGACGCTTTACCCAGATTACGCGTTGACCACGTTTCGAAAGCTTCTTGAGCTAATGGTCTCACTGGTGGGCGACAAGCTAAGCCTGCCTTTCGGGAACCAAGACCTTTGCTGGCGTATCAACCACCTCCACGAATGCCAGCTGATAAGCCACGCCACCAAACGCGATTGTCACAGCATTCGTTTGTGGGGGAACCAGGCCGTGCATGCGTCACCTCAGGCGCTGGCACCGCTGCAGGAGAATGAGCAACCCTCATCGCAAACGGGCGACATTGAGCAAGCTAGAAAGGCTCGAGAGCTCTTCATGTCGGCGCTCTACGAATTTCACGGGCTGCTGATCGGCAACGCGCCCAAGCTGACAATCGTCCCTGCCGAGGTACCTGATCTCGTACCTGGGCAAGTAATAGGCAAGGCCATTGCGAGTGAGGATTCCTTTGACGCAAAGATGCAAGCCGGGCTCGTCCTCGAAGCTGAATGGCTAAGCGCTTGCGCCCGTGGTGGTCTGATTTCCACTCGAGTCAGCGCAGAACACGCAACAGCTCTCAAAACCATGGCTGTTGAGATGTATCGGTGCGCATGTGAGATCAGCGCACGTTTGGACGTATTGTCCATGGCGTACATTCAAGTCCACGGTGGCTCAGAGGCGTTGTGGATACAGCGTGCAGATACAGAGGCCCTTTATCGCTTCGGGAGTCTGGCCTACACCACCGAGCCGGCCACGGACATGGAGCGGCTCGCAACGAACGCGCTCAAGGAAGCCGCCACGCGTCAACATCCACAAGCGAGCGTCTACTACGGTGACCATCTACGGCACATCGGGCAGTTTGGCCAAGCTGAAGAAATGCTGACCTTTGCCGCGACGTCAGAGCAGTCGAAAGCCTACCTTGGTCTCTTTTTTCTCTACAGCGCACAAGAGTCTCCCTGCTATTCCCCTGAGCGTGCTGTGGCAATCCTTGAACAGGGTGTATCGCGAGACGATGCTGACTGTAAGTTTCAGCTCGGGGTGGTGCTTAACGAAGGGGAGCTCATTGATCAGGATAAAAAACGAGCGCGCCAACTGCTGACTGCCGCAGCGCAGCAGGGGATCAGGAGAGCAAGTGTGTATCTCAACTTGGTCGTCGACGATAGCTTCCAGAAGCACTTCCAGATGATTGGGCTCAGTATGTTGGCGGATCTGAATGCGGAACGTGAACAGTACAAGTCGTTGGATATTGGTCGTAACGATCCGTGTCCATGTTCGTCGGGGAAAAAGTACAAAAAATGCCATGGTGTTTGAGTTATGGCGCCCCCTAGGTGCTGCCGCAATTACGCCGTGTTTTGCCATCGAGACGACTGCAGAGAGCAGTCCCCGTGGAGGTCACGTGCTTTCACAACGACGGATGTGAACGCCAGGTAGGTCGTGCCAAACACCTTCCCTGGCCCCCTTCGGTAGAGCTGCAGGGCTTCGAAATGATGACCGCGCGAGCTTGATTCCACCGATCTGCCCATAGCTCCAGCCGGGGAAGGGCTGGGCAACACGAACCACTCAATATCAGGACACGTGATACATGCAAAAAACACCAGAGGATCGGGAGCCATTATCAGTGACGGTCTGCAATCCCTACATCCCGCCGAACGAGTATCGCCAAGGCGTCGTGGAGGCCTTGAGGTGCATCGGGCCATTTCTTAGCAAGTCGGCTTTTGAAGCCCTGGTGCTAAAAAAACTCCGGCTAGAAGATCCCAAACCTTCCGAAAAGCAGTATCTGCAGGCTGCGGTTGCGCTCACAGTTTGCACCCACTACGCGCGCTTCTTCCCAGAAGGGTTTGTGTACGAAGACAAGGTAATGCCGCCGCGGGACGTGGATTGCTCCTTCAAGAGTGAAGGGTACAAGTTCAACGTCGAAGTGAAGTGCGCCGACTACACCGCAAAGCAGAAAATTGACGAGAGCGGCGCCTTCATCATGCGAGCGGTGGGGCGGATGGATGACTATGGCGACGCAGCCACCATGTTGCAGGAAGTCTTTGCGAGCGGTGGTAATCAGCTCCTAAAGGGCCTGCACATGGACAATAAGCTGAAAGACTATCTGATGGACGCCCATGGCAAGTTCCCGGATGCGTCACGTGAGGGTGAGTACAACGTACTGGTCGTTGGCTGCGATGATCCGCTCGACATCATGCAATGGGAGGGATATCTGACCGGCTCCCAAGGGCTGTTCACCGATCAATCCTACGCCCCAACGGATGAGTACTCCAACGTCGACATGGTCGTCCTGACCAACCTTTACCACCGTCATAAGGCAGTGGAGAAGAAGGACAAATTGACCGCTCATTGGTGGTTTGGCGAGTCATTTTCGCTGTTGTACAAGAATCCTCGTTCAACCAAACCAGATTCGATGGCGCAGGCCTTCGCCAAAACCTTGCATTTCTACAACAACGATCTGGTGCAGTACCGGATGGAGGGTGACGCCCCCGAGCGCGATCTGCAGAGCCTGGCAATCCTGCATTTCGTGGGTAAGGTATTGCTGGCCAAAGGGCGTTACCTCTTCCAATCGGGTAAACCCAGAAAGCTCGAGTCAGATGAGGAAACGGTGCAAGCCGAAACCTGAGGGCCTCGTAATCCGGACTAGGACGTGGTTGACGCCAAGCTGACTTGCCTGCCATCAACCGTTCCTTGACTCAGTGCCTATGGTGATGTCGCGTTGAACATCACCATCAAGGCCGAAGCGATTGCCGAATCTCAGAACCCCGGTGCTCCGTCCTGCACCCATTTGCAGACCCAGCCATCAAGCTTGGTCAAGGACACGCTGTTCTTCAGCAACTGCAGGCTCACCTTGCGCTCATCGTCAGACAGCCCTCTGAGCGCCAGGATCAGGGCCCGACGATCCCACGAAGCTGTACCCGATACCCGCTGCTTTGCCTCCTTTGACCACGCACGGTTTCCTCTGGAAAGCTCGGCAGCAGTTGCGATGGCGGTGCCGCACCGTTGGACGTACTGCTTCAACACTGGCGTGTTCGCCCTCACATGCCTTGCAAGGTACCAGCCCATCCAAACCTTCGCGCTTTGGCTCTCCAGATGACCCTGACGACATGCATAGGTAAGAGCTGGCGCCAGCACAAAATGATCAGCAGGAGATAAGGCATCGAGATAGAGCGCTACGTCATTGATCACCGGCAGGTAGAACTCGAGATCTTCAGTCAGGAGAGGGGCAATCGTATAGTCCCGGGCATTCTTGGCTCGTCTGATGATGGCTCGCATCACACCCAGGTCGATCGCACCTGATTCTTTGACGCGCATGAGGGCTTCAGAGAGGCGTTCCCCAAGGCTGGAGCCATCGTCGTCATCCTGATCCTCGCCCTCATCCCCATCTTGTTCTGCCTCTTCGTCATGGTACTCACCGTACTGATTGCCGGCCTCAATGCTGCGCATCAGGTCGAGCTTTTCCAGCTGGTAGGCGTTTCTTAGCTCCACATGGAGGAAGGTCGAAGAGTCCTGAATCTTGGTCTTTTCTGAGACCAAGCCAAGCCTGTGCTGCTGGTGCAGGTACACCACCAGGTCTTCCAGGATGGCCTTCAGCTCAGCCTCGTCGTCGCTGAATATCCGGTAATCATCCACGTAACGAACATGCTCCAGTCCCCTGTGTGCAATGAACTGATCGACGTCTATCAACGCCGCTTCAGCCAGGATGATCGAGGCCGCAGGGCCAACAGGCAGACCTTGGGAGGACTTGATATTGAGCCGCATCAGGAACGACTCGATTTCCTTAGCCAAGGCAGGGCCGGCGCCGATTTCCTCCAGTCCATTGCGGATGCGGTGCAGGTAAATCTGGTTGTAAAAATCGCTGATGTCCGTGGACAGCACATAGCTATGTTGGCTGGCGAGCCGCTCACAGTTTTCACGATAGGTGTCAAAGCCCGAACCCCGAGAGAAGAAACTGTTGGAACTGACCTCGATACGGTAGGCGCAGGACACCTCCGGCCCCATGCGCGCCCGCTCGACCTTTTCGGCCACCAGGGAAACCAGGGCGGTGTAGATCAACGCGTCGAGTGGCTCGAGTTGATGGACGACTCGGCAGCCTCCCCGGGCCTTGTGCCACGGCAAGACGCGGGGCTGACTGCTCAAAACATCTTTCAGAGGCGTTGCCAGCAGGTAGGCTTTGACCTCATCCCAACAGTGCCAGACAGCCAGAAACTCGAAGGGCTTCGGGAAGAAGTCGGTGTCGTAGTAGGCACCGATGTGCCGGCGGGCGAATTCAAGCGCATCTTCCGTGAGCAGCATTTTATTGACCTTGAGTTTCGCTGGGAGGAGGTGACCCTCTACCGAGCATATTCGGGATTTCGCCAGTGGTCACCCATCCGGCCAGGTGTATGACCGAACTAGCCATGCGAGGCGCTGGATTTGCCCACATTCCCGTAGTCTTGGTGCAAACAGCTGATCTGCCCACAGCCACAAGTCTCCATCACAAGCGTAGTTTCGGGCCACAGAACATGAGCCAAACTGAGTTCGCAAATGGATACCTGCCAATCGTGACTGTCTGACGCCGACGTTGCCTGCTTGGTGCTACGGTATGGTTCTCTAGCAACCCATTCGAGAAATCCATATGACATCCAATCCGACATTCGATAACGAGTTACGCGTCGCGTTGGTTACGGGATCGACTTCCGGCATCGGCGCAGCCATTGCACGTGTACTCAGCCTGGCAGGCTATGCAGTGGTGCTCCATTCCCGAAATTCTGCGGATACGGGTCGCGCTATGGCTGCCGAAATGAATCAGGCTATTTACGTGCAAGCGGATCTTGCTATCGAAGCTGACAGGGTCAGGCTTGTTAACGAGGCTATCGCCGCCTGGGGGCAGCTCGACGTATTGGTCAATAATGCTGGTATTAGCAGAGTCATACCGCACGGCGACCTTGCCTCTGCCAGTTCGCAGGTGTGGCACGAACTTAATGAGGTTAATGTCGTGGCGCCGTTTCACCTTGTCGATTTGGCCGAGTCGGCATTGCGCGATGCCGCCCGTCTCCGCCGAGCAGGTTCCGTCGTAAATATCAGTTCGCATGCCGGTGTCCGTCCTAAGGGCGCCTCGATTCCCTATGCGGTAAGCAAAGCTGCGCTTAATCACATGACCCGCTTGCTCGCGGCATCGCTTGGGCCAGACATTCGCGTCAACGCTGTGGCGCCTGGCTTGGTCGACACGCCCCTGACCGCAGAGTGGGCAGAGGCCCAAGAGTTGTGGCGAACGCGCGCTCCTATGCGCAGGGCCGCTAGCCCAGACGACATCGCAAAAGCTGTCGTAATGCTGGTCGAGTCGGACTACTTAACCGGCGAGATACTCCTGTCAGACGGCGGCTTGAATCTGACCTAGCTCTAGCGTGCTCCGGTATAGGGTCGGCACCGGGACGAGTCACCCTGGCTCGTCGACTACCCCAAGGTCTGTGCCGTGTTGATCTGAGCCTCACTCGGGAATATGAAAACCAAACCAGCTAGCAGCGCGATTGGCGGGGGGGAGGGGGACGCCGTCCTGCTGCCCAGTAAGGGGCAGCAGGAGCAACTACGAGCTCGATCACCGCCCCTTTAGGGCTGGTGATATCTGTCAGGCAGGCCTACTGAAGGCCTCAGTTAACGAATGTCACCGACTTCTTGACGCGCTCGTCGACGCTGAGCGAAAAGACATCAGGTCGAGCGTAGTGGCCTACCACATCGAAGTCGTATCGAGCCTTGACCAATTCTGCGGTATCAATCTGGGCCACCAGGAGGCCGCGTTCATTGCGCATCGGGCCTGCGAGCACTTCGCCCATAGGCCCCACGATGATGCTATTGCCTTGGATGAGCGGGCGATTCTCTTCCCAGCTAGGGACATTGATGCCCAATTCGCTTGGAGAGGGTTGAATTTGGCAGGCGCTTACCAAGAAGCACCGACCCTCATGAGCGATGTGCCGCATGGATGCTTGCCAAACATCACGCTCATCCACCGTTGGGGCGCACCAGACCTCAACACCTTTGGCGTACATGGCTGTGCGCAGCAACGGCATATGGTTTTCCCAGCAGATCGCGGCTCCGATCTTTCCAACAGACGTCGGGAACACGGGGAGGGTAGAGCCATCACCCTGGCTCCAGATCAGCCGCTCCGTCCCGGTCGGCATCAGCTTGCGATGTTTCCCGATGAGACCATCTTCCGGCGAGAAGAAGAGCGCAGTGCAGAACATTGAACTGCCGGCTCTCTCGATAACGCCCACGACCAGATTTGCTCCGGTTCTTTGGGCCAAACCCTCCAGCTCCACGGTTTCCGGGCCGGGAACATCAATAGCGTTGTTGAAGTATCGTTCGAACGCTTCGCGCCCTTCCGGCAAGCGATACCCAAGGTAGGTGCCAAAGGTCTCGCCCTTGGGGTATCCACCCAGGATTGCTTCTGGCATGACCACCAACGAAACACCCGCATCAACAATGGCCTTCTCGTAGGAGAGGATTTCCTCAAGAGTTTTGGCTTTCCCTTCTGGGTGTGAACCTATCTGAAGCGCAGCAACGGAAGAAACGGTCATGACGTGGCCTCGTATACGGATGATTTGCACCATGGTGGCCCTAGGCACTAATATCAATCAACTCACAGATTGATGCATCTGTTATGAATGAAATTAATATCGAATCGCTTGACCTCAACCTCTTCAAGGTCTTTGAAGCGCTGTATGAGGAGGGGGGTGCCGGGCGTGCAGCCATACGGCTTGGAATTACACAATCGGCCGTTAGCGCAGCGCTCGGACGCTTGAGAGTCGTCTACGGCGATCATCTGTTTGAACGGACGGGGCGGGGGTTGCGCCCAACTCCCAAAACTGAAGAGTTGCGGCCCCTGATAGCGATGGCGCTGGAGAAATGCAGGCAGAGCCTTCAGGTCGTGAATTCCAGTAGCGGATCCTTTAATGGCCGGACTGTCACATTGGGTCTATCAGATGACTACGAGATGGCCATTGGGCGCTCGCTCATTGATTCCGTGAATTCTGTCGCTGCAGGGCTGAGGCTCATTTTCAAGCAAACACACAGCATGCTGAGCAGTGATGCCCTGATGAGCCGTAGCATCGATATCGCCCTGACGTCCGGGTCAGTGGCGTCCAGAACCCTGGGCCGCCGGGTCATCGGCACAGGGGGATATGCATGCGTTGTGGCGGGGCGAGACAGGGATTCAGACCGTATAATTGAGCTGAGTGATTACCTGGAAAGAGGCCACATCCTCGTATCCTCCGGTGGTTTCGTGGGCCTGGTAGATGAGGCTCTCGCTGCAAAATCATTGAGGAGGCGGATTGAAGCCTCCACGACTCATTTTGCAGCGTTACCTCATTTGATCTCAGAGAGTAGCTGCGTCGCAACGCTCCCAAGGCATGCCGCGCATGCCCTTTCCAGAACCACTCGACTCGTCTCGGTGGACTGCCCGATCAAACTTCCTAGCTATTCGGTCGAGCTTAGCTGG
This sequence comes from Pseudomonas sp. 18.1.10, assembly GCF_024655625.1. Classification (NCBI taxonomy): domain Bacteria; kingdom Pseudomonadati; phylum Pseudomonadota; class Gammaproteobacteria; order Pseudomonadales; family Pseudomonadaceae; genus Pseudomonas; species Pseudomonas sp. 18.1.10. The sequence continues at coordinate 48,639 of NZ_JANLGL010000002.1, read as the reverse complement.
CGCGCGGACAGCGTCCGAGATCAGGCGATCCAACTGGTAAAGGAGCTGGTCACCCAAGCCGTCAGGGGACTGCCAGCGGGAGACCTCGACATCGGAGTATAGGAATCAGCAACGCCCCGGTGGCGACGCTCGACTTATACCCACCTTGACTCAACAAATCGCTGATGTTCGGCGGCCGCATGCTCCTGAGTTACCGCCTTGAAACGCAGCTTGCTCCCCGTACTCATCTGCGAAAGGCGCGCAACTGATATCGGCGTCAGCGCCCCAATGCGGGGATAGCCACCGATCGTTTGGCGGTCATTCATCAGGATGATTGGCTGACCATCTGGCGGTACCTGGATCGCTCCGAGTGGGATGCCTTCTGACACCAGCGCCTGTCCGCAGTAATCCAATGCTGGCCCTAGTAAGCGAATGCCCATCCGATCAGCACGCGTGTCAACTTCCCAGTCGCTATTGAAAAAGTCGAAGGTTGCCTGACCACTGAACTGCCCTAGCTGTGCTCCGATGACCACGTCCAGCGGGAGATTCAAGGAAGGGGGGAGGAGCAATTGTGGATTCACAACGCGCGAGATCTCCGACCTGGTCGAAAACTGGAGAATATCGGCTGCTCTGATCGCTCCCCCGTCTCCCAGGCTTCCTCCCAATCGCTCTCGCGCTACAGTCGAGCTACTGCCCAGCGTCTGGGGGACATCAAAGCCTCCGGGTACGGCGATGTAGGCTCGCTGGCCAGACAGAGGGTGAGAAAGGGTCAGGGTCTCATTTTCTTTGATTTCAAACGAGGTGTTGGCCTCGACCTTGACCCCGTTGATAGTCGCGTTGAGATCGGCGCCGGCGATTGCTAACTGGCATCTTTGTGAGCTTTTTAAACAAAACCCGCCCATGGCGACTTCGATCACCGTTGCGTTAAGCTCGTTGCCCAACAGCCAGTTGGCCCACGACATCGAGACCCAGTCAGCAGCTCCGCCCTGCGTGACGCCTAGGTGGCGAACGCCAAAGCGACCTTGATCCTGAAACGTGCAGAATGGGGTGCTCTTTTCAACGATCAGCTGGTTCATGACAGGGCCTCCAAGGGTGTCGCATCTCCGCCAAGTCGCAGGAATTCGGCCCGATCAATCGGAACAAATTGAACGGTGTCACCTGGCTGGAAAAGGCTATACCCCTCGATGGCAGGGTCGAATAATGTGGTGGGTGTACGCCCTAGAATGTTCCAGCCTCCAGGGGACTCGGCTGGATAGACGGCTGTTTGCCGCTCGGCTATGCCGACACTTCCAGGCATGACCCTTTTTCGAGGGGTGCTCAGTCTTGCAGTCGCCAGTACCTCAGGCACCATGCCCATGAACGCGAACCCCGGGGCAAATCCTAACGCGAAGACGTGATAGTGCTGCTGGGAGTGAAGCTCGATGACTTCTTCTACCGATCTGTTAATTTGTTTGGCGAGCAGCTCAAGTTCTGGGCCCACGGTGCGGTCGTACCAAACCGGAACTGGATGGTGACGACCCGTCGTTGATGCAGCTGGTGCCAGGTCACTCAATGCGCTTCGTATGACTTGTTTGGCCTGAAGGGGGTTAACCAGGGCCAGATCGAAGTGGATCATGATGGTGGTGTACGAGGGCACAATATCCACGAGACCATTCGAGAAGGCAGCGCTGAGGCGCGTCTGCGCTGCGAGAATCCAAGGCATGTTGGCTTCGTCGATGAGGTCAAACAGACGTACCATCAAACAGTCGATGGCTACGACTTCTACGTTGTACTTCATGGTCGACCCGCCTGAGAGAGCGCTGCTCGTATGAGCTGGATAGCGTCGATCGAGCTCTGGTTGTCGCCATGCACGCATAAGGTATCGGCCACGATCCCTATCTCGCTACCGTCGTGGGACTTGATGGGCTTCCCCGACCCGATCCGCGTTGCCTGCTCGATGATTTGAGCCACCTCATGGTAGGTGGAACCCTGGATCGACCTCGGCACTAACTAACCCTTAGATGTATAGGCCCGATCAGCAAACGCTTCGAACATGAGCCTAACGCCATACTCATTCGCGATGGACTGAGACAGTTCGTTGTCGACTGTGGAGAGGATCATGACCGCTACATCCGCGTCGTACTCCTTAACCGCAGACAGTACTGCCCTCAGTATTTCTGGGTTGGCCATCATGTCGTTGTACAGGGCTCCGTGGGGCTTCACGTATTCGACACGGCCACCTTGTGCGCGGCAAATACCATCCAGGGCGCCGATCTGGTAATGGAGCAAGTCGCGGATCTCCTCGGGGGAGCATTTCATTGACCGCCTACCAAAGCCATTCAGATCGGGGTAAGCCGGATGCGCGCCGATCGTCACACCGTGCCTCAACGCGAGACCAACTGTTTTGCGCATGACAGATGGGTCTCCGGCATGGAAACCACACGCTATGTTTGCGCAGTCAATGAACGGCATGACTTGCGCATCCATCCCCATAACCCAGGCACCAAAGCTTTCGCCGATATCGCAGTTCAGCAGCAATGTGGAGGAGGTGAGCTGTTTGTCCTGTGCGTCTTTATTCATCTGGAAGTACCTTGCAGCGGCGATGCTGGTGAAAATCAAGATTCGTTAATGTCCATCAGCGCGTCCGTCAATTCCTGTAGGTCAGGGGCTGTAGGAAGATGCTGGATGGCTTCGATGATTCTGTTTATGGCCTGTAACTCAAAGCGGGTGCTGAGTAACGTGCGATGCTTACGCGCGAACATCAGCTGCTCGTAGTCCGAAGTGTTTGGGCCAGGCGTTCCTGCGGGAGTGGTACACAGCGCTCTATGTGTCGAGCCATTCACGAGCTCGATGGTCACAAGGGCAGGGATGCGATTGACGTTACGCCCTGAGGTGAGGAATTCGGCGGTCATCACCGGATCCTCCACCAGCGACACCTTGCTCATCATTTCCCGTGCAAGGCGGCGATCCACTTTTCGATTGGAAGGCTGAGGTAGCGATTGAGTGTCGAAATGCTCAACGCAGGTTGGCCTGGGTTGGCCCACCACAGAATTGCGCTTCCCTGACGGAGCAGGGCGGTTCGCTCGCAGGTTAGCGTGGGGTCAAGTTTTGTGGCCGCTGCCAATACACTCAACAACCGCTGAGCGTCGCTTTCCATCGGAACCATAGGCCTTCCGAAATGCGCGCACACAACGCCAGTGGGCCATGCGCTTCAAAAATCACCGTTAAAATGCCGACGTTGAGGCTGGTTCAATATTTGTGATAATGCAAGTTGCTCCGCCTAACGGAGCCTTGAAATCGGCCATATGTCAGCAAGGAGCAAGATAATGACGCAGCACGGAAGGCTTCGCTCTCAGGGCGATTTTCCAAATAAACGCACCGTGGAGTACGCGACCATCCTGGTTGACCTCGCGCATTGGCTCATGCCCGCGAATCTCAAAAATCCCCACTATGACGACGAGGACATCGTCACGGGCTTGTACGTATCGCCTACAGGTCGGCTGACGTTCAACACCCTTTACCTGGAGGACGTTGCGCTGGCGCAACAGTTTGCAGCCCACGTCGATCGTGTCTTCTCAGCGCGAAATTATGCAGGTAGGTATGCCTTGAGAGTCGAGGTCACAACAACCACCCAGACGGTTACAGCGACCAAGCTACGGATGCAGCACTCTGAAAAAGTTCGGCAAGCCTTAGCCGATCAGCTATAGCGCGACGTCAAGATCGAGCCTTGGCTGCCCACAGCCCTGGAACGTACGCCGGCGACAGTAGTGGCGATAAGCAACCTTCAAGTTGCGGCCCGCTGAGAAGTGCGGCTGAATAGACGACTTTTACAAAATTGCCCGCGGAGCCAAGGATGACCCCTACCAAACGATCACCATGCCCGGATTTTCTGCTTCGCTACCAAGCTGACGCTCCGGTGGATGACCTCTTGGCTCTATACGAAGGTGTGTCGACTAAGTCCGGGCGCGGGATGCCGGTCGTATTGGATCGTCATCGTCGGGAAATTGTGGATCTTCTAAGCAATGCGTTCCGCGCTAGCTGCTGCTATTGCGAGACTGCTACTGACAAGGGGGAAATTGAGCGCTTCCGTCCCAGGCGCATCGGTGGGCGGGGCGCCTACACAAGCGAGCAGCCATATGCCCACTTGGCGTTCGACTGGCGCAATTTGTATTGGGCATGCCCGACCTGCAACCGTTACAAGGCCGACCGGTTCCCCGTCGACGGCGAGCATGCTCCGCCGAACCTCAGCTATGACGAGATCGTGGATTGGGAGAGACCTCTGATCATCGACCCATGCCGAAATGATCCTGATGAGCACCTCCAATTCCTAGAGGGTGGGTTGGTCATGCCTCTCAGTCATGTCGGCGAGCAGACGATCAAATTGTTTGCTCTCAACCGAACGCAACTGGTCAGCGCACGCGCCGATCAAGCAAAGCTTTTCAGCTTTTCCACACACGATGAGCGTGTGTCGCGCGCCGCTGGTGGTGGCGCACATCGCGCGGTTTGGCGTCAGTTGCTCAACACCTATAAAGCCCCCTCCGACTTTGCTGCGAAAACGGATCGACCTCCCTCGAAGGTGCCTTTAGTAAATACGGAAACGGGCGAAGGCATAGACACCTATCTGGATTTTGCGCAGTACGTGTCACGGATCCAGATAACGAATTTTGGGCCAATCGCGCACCTCGATCTAGACCTGAGCCGCTCCGAGTCTCCTCGAGCGCCATGCTTTGCGCTGCTCGGAGAAAATGGGGTTGGAAAAAGTACTGTTTTACGCGCCCTGGCGCTCTGTCTCGCTGGCAAGAGTTACGCAGGACGCATGAGGCTGTCGAGCAACGACCTCCTCTCAGAAGGCGCATTGCAAGGGGGTGTGTCTGTTTCTATCGTAGGCGCCGAGCACGATGTATCGATAACACTGGGCCGCGACAAGCCGTTGCTGTTCAGTGAAAAGGGTTCGAGGTCTCTGGTGTTAGCCTACGGGGCCACGCGGCTCTTGCCGCGGGGAAGTCATAAGCCCAAGGCAGGTAAAGCTCACGCAAAAATCGATAACCTATTTGACCCTTTCCTTCCTTTGAGCCATCCGGCTGAGTGGTTGGAGCAGTTGTCCCCACACCGTCTCGATGAGGTTAATACGGTGTTGTCGAGTCTGATGCCACAGGAGCACCAGGTGCAGGTCGTCCAGGATGGAAGGGGCGGGGACGTTCGGCTCTCAATCGGAGGATCTCGAGCCAGGCTCATCGGGGAGCTGAGTGATGGTTACCAATCGATGCTTGGCATGGCTGTGGAGATCATGAAGGTTCTATTCCGCTCGGAGACCTCCATCGAATCGGCCGAAGGCGTCGTCATAATCGACGAACTGGGAAATCATTTTCATCCAGCGTGGCGACTTCAGTGCCTAAGCGCTTTGCGGCAAGCTTTCCCAAGGGCCCAATTCATATACAGCACTCACGATCCGCTGTGCCTGAGAGGGCTCTACGACGGAGAGGTGGCTGTCTTGATGCGCGACAAGACTGGTGCGATCTACGCTCTCGATGATCTACCATCCGTTGCGGGCCTGCGGGTGGATCAGCTACTTGCCTCGGAGCACTTCGGCTTGCGCAGCACGGTTGATCCGCAGATGGATCTCATCATCCAGCGCTACGAGCTCCTCATGAAGAAACGCAAGCGAACCAAGGCAGAACAGGTCGAGCTTGACTCCCTTATCGAGCGTCTGACGGATGCCCGATACCTCGGTTCCACGCGTCGCGAGCGACTGGCGCTGCAGCTCCTTGATGCCGATCAAGAGGATCAGCCCCCTGCGCATACCACAACGAGCGCTCGGGAGCTCTCTGACGCCACGGTCGCGCGGCTTAAGAGTTTGATGGCAAAGGTGGCGAAACCGACTCCGGCTGATGAGGGGGAAGGGAGATGATCAAATTGGAACGCCCCAACGGAAGCATCCCTGATGGTCTGCTGTTAGCTGGCCTTCGTGAGCGCAGAGCAAACCGCAAGGCACTAGCTGCCGGGGTTGAGTTGAGCTTTGAGGCGTATAGAGCCAAATCAGTGCGACAAAGGCTTGCCGAGATATTTGGTCGCAAATGTGTTTTTTGCGAATCATCCCTGCTCGGCACTCAGCCCGGCGACATCGAGCACTACCGCCCCAAAGGTAAAATCGCGAAAGATGTCGAGCTGCCCTTCAAGCCCAAGCCAGCGAAACGATCAAAGAGGGGGGCTGTTAATAATGCGCCCGTGCACGATGGCTACTGGTGGTTGGCTGCGGAGTGGAGCAACCTCCTGATCTCCTGCGCAGATTGTAATCGCCCGAGAGAGCAAGAAGACTTTGACAACCAGAAACGAGTGATCGGCAAGTCAAACTTCTTCCCAATTGCGGCACACAGCGCCCGAGCCCAGCGGGCAGGTGCGTTGAGGGTCGAAGTCCCCTTATTGCTGAACCCCTGCTTGGACGATCCAGACGATCACCTGGTCTTTAGCGATAACGGAGCTGTCGAGCCCGTAAAAGTGAATGGTGTGGTCTGCAAGAAGGGTGAAGCGAGCATTCATTACCTCGGCTTGGCTCGGGCGGAGTTGCTGCAAGCTAGAGCACGACATGGCCGGAGCGTAATGAGCTGCATACGACACATCAAGCGCGCGTTAGGGGATCGTGTTGACCCTGGCGAGGATCTCACCGATCTAATGGCCATGTTGAACTCTGGCGAACCCTACGTTGCCTTCACACGCACCCTCGTTAAGCTTCATTTGGAGCCTCACCTGCCGACGCTTGGGCTGTAGGAGCTGCTATGGCCGGGTGGAGATCACAGTCATCAAATCACCGGGCTTCTGGGCGTCGCTCCAATTGGGCAACGCCTACATTACCCGGAGACGCCGATTTGGCGGCCAGGCCGCCAAACGACACGCCCGAGTCAACATATCGAAGCGCCGACTTCATGTCCTTCCAGCCGACATAGCCCATCAAGCTTTTGATATCCCATCCATTGGCCGATGCCCAGGTCGCAAAGCCTCGTCGCATGGAATGGGTGCTATACAGCTCCTCAGGCAGTCCAGCTTCCTTGAAGATGCGGCGCAACATGGGGATTAGGCTGTGTGGGCGGATGGCCTTGTCCGACAGATTGCCCCATCGATCCAAACGCCGGAACACGGGGCCTGCGGCGATTCCCGCAACAGTGATCCAATCGATGTAGGCCTCAACCGGGCAGAGCATCGTTAGTGCTGGCGTCTGGAAGGTTGCCCCTTCGTGCTGGCGATCACCTTTGGTGTAAGCCAGGAAGAACGTGATGCCCTCACCGCTATAGGCTTTTGTGTTCTCCACCGTGAGCCTGGCCAGCTCATCTCCGCGGAAGCCACGCCAGAAGCCAATCAGCACCATTGCAATCGAGCGTCTGTGCCGCAGGAGGGTCTTGTAGTCACCGCGATCCAGCGCGGCGGCAGCCTCAGACTCCAGCCACCTTACGGATTGCTCCAGATGCTTGAGCAGGAGCGGGGCTGCTTGCTTCACTTGGGCGGGATGCACCACTCGGATGCCCTTGATCATCTGGCGCACGTCGGGTGTCTTGGTGGGATCTGGAAACCCTTGGGAGATGTGCCACTGCGCCAGCGCTGCCAGCCTTTGCTTGAGTGTGCTGATCGCGTGCTTGTCGGCGTACTCGGCCAAGTAGCGAACAATCCCATCACCAGTCGTGGGCAGGTAGCCGCCCCACGTCACTTCGAAGTGCTCGATTGCAACCCGGTAGCTCTTACGGGTGTTCTCGCGGGTGCCCGCCTCGAGGTACCGATTAGCCTTGTCCATCGCCCTTAGCCTTCAAAATCCGCGTGATCCCAGCATTCCACACTTTTACCGGTGCCTAAAGACCGTTTCGTCAGTAAAGAAGCCATAAGTCTCCATTATGTGCTCATAGGAATCAGAGCTCAATCGATAACATATGCTAGTATCATGAAACGTAAGTACATGACATGTAACACGGTATGAAATCGTAGGAGATCCCATGGCCCGTGGCGGTATCAACAAGGCAGTCGTGCAAAAAGCGCAGCAAGCGCTGCTGGCTAGAGGGCTGAATCCCAGCATTGATGCGGTGCGTGTTGAGCTTGGAAACACCGGCTCTAAGACCACCATTTCGCGGTACCTTAAGGAGCTGGAATCACTCAGCCCTGGCCGTGTCGCGCCACGGGAGCGACTCGGCGAGCAGCTGACTGGGATAGTGGAAACCCTGCTGGATAGGCTTATGGAGGAGGGCGAGGAAGCACTTGCACAGGCTCGCTCGTCCTTTGAGCTTGAACGCGCAGAGCTGAATAAACTGATGTCCGAGCTCACAGCCGAGTTCGACAAAGCCCAGCAGCAAATCGCAACAATGCAGTCAGCGCTCGAAGCCCAGGACGCAGAACTTCAGACGACTCTGTCCTCACTTCAAACCGAACTGCTGCGCAATGCGGGCCTCAGCCAACGCTGTACAGCCTTGGAAACAATCGTCACTGAAAAGGACACCCGGATTCAGTCGCTGGAAGAGAAACATACTCACGCGCGCGGTGCATTGGAGCACTATCGCGAGTCGGTCAAAGAGCAGCGAGATCAAGATCAACGCCGGCACGAATCGCAGTTGAACGAGATGCAGGTTGAGCAACGGAAGCTGCGCGAGACGCTTGCCGTGAAGCAGGACGAATTGACCCGGCTGAATCGGGACAATGAACGTTTGCTTGCTGAGGCCAGGCAGCAGGCAAAGACACTCCATACCCAGCATGCGCAAATAGGTTCACTCACCGGTGAGATTCAAGAACTGACAAAGAGTGCAGCCAAGTCAGCTGGGGTCGCTGAACACCTCCTGGAGGAGCTCTCCGCAATGCGGAAAGAGACTCACACGCTCCGGCAGTCCGCGACCGAAGCCGAATCGAGAGAGCAAAAGGCCTTGGAGCTCGTAGCCAGTGTCCAGAACAAGCAGCTACTCGAAAGGCAGGGCAGGGATGCTGAGACTGCGCAAACTTTGGAGGCCGGTGAAAAATCATCGAGCGAGCCCACGACCTCTTCAACGTCTCGCAGGAAAAAAACATGAATACGTCCACAGTGAATCCGCGAAGAGTCGGCGAGTGCTCAACGAGCTTGAAACTGGCGCACCAACGCCTTAGCCAAATGCTGATGGACGACAGTAATTGCTTCTCTCCGCTGGTGACAGTAACGCGCATGGGCGGCCTGCAACATGCTTCCGATAGGGCAATGACCTGCCCCTCACGAAATAGTCGTTCGGCGTGATTCGTGACCCTAAACCTCGGACAGCTTCAGAAAAACTGTTCTTGATGCGACAAAACGTTCAAATTTGCGACAACTTTACCACCCCACCCCCTTGAAACTTTTAAAGCGCGACGGAGCTTTATATTTGAGGGCAAAGAAAAAGCGGTGTTGACCCAGGCAGCGCGTTTCGGCTGACACAACGCCGGTTTTTAGAACTGATTCTTGCGGATTTTGTGACGCTATCTGGAGGGCTGAGCGCAATCTTGGTCGGACGTCGTGAGGGTAGGGCACTTGGGGAGATCGCCTTCTTTGCAGCCGAAAGGCTGCTGCTTACTCTTTGTCTACAAACAACAATCGTTTTTTTGAAAAAAACAATATATTGTGGTTTTTGTAATATACTTATCTATATGTTGTGTTTTTAAGGTCGGATGAGGTGATTTTTGGGCGTTTTGCTTTATGAGGATAGGTGCCGATCTGGAGACGGCCATTTGGGTGGTAGCGTCGCAAGTGTATGGCCCCTCTCTGAAGAGTACGATTGCACAGGCCCTGTCGCGATATCGGCGCAGCCCCGGTCACGATGACATGACTCGCCTGTACTCCGGCCCGATCGGGCCTGAAGCCTTCGAGGCGCTAGGCTTAGCGCTTGCCCAGGCCATGCCAAATCGCGGCCCCGACCAGATCGGCTATCTAGAAATCCGATCTAGGTTGAGATGGCATCTCGCAAGTCATTTGCAACGGTGTCTAATCAATGATGGCTATGCCACTTCCGCGATGCGCGAAGACCTTTTTGGTACAGAATTGGGCCTTTGACTTCAATCGAGCATGTCTAGATTTCAAAACGCATGTTCTTGCGAGCTGCCAGGTGGCCATGTGAAGAACCGAAATGAGGCCAGAGCGCTGTCTGATGAAGAGTTCGACGCGATGATGCGCGAGTACGAAATGGCGGGTGAATGGATGCGCGAACAAATCGCTGCAAAAAAGCAACAGCTCCCTTTGCCGCCTTCCCCCGGCGCCGGCGTTGAAGAGAATGGCCAAGAAAGCTGATGGGCTCCTCGGCTCGGGGTCAGCCATACCGAGCGGAGCATTACCTCCAAGTACTCGCAAACGACAAGGTCACGAAGTCAGCTAACGTGTCATTTCCGATGGTTCGTTTACCGGTGCACAGACGATCATCCCAGGGACACATTTGACGCAAACTCATCGTTGTATCCCACCTATTCTTGCTGGATAGCTCTGCCGGCCTATCACCTGGTTACTCAAGCCTTCCCCAGCATTTGCTTGCCCAAGAGTTTGATCGCTAAGCAGGGCAGCTTCTTGATCGCAATCCATGCCCCCTGCAGCCTGCACTCGAAACGCCCCTCGCCGCCAACTCGTTAGCGATAGGCGTTCATGGACTGATTCCGCGCTCTCGTGGCCATTTGCCAACCATGCTGGTTATGGATACAGTAGTCGGTGAATGCCTTTCTGATGCCTAGCCGTCTACGCTCCAGCAACAAACACTACATATAGTGTTGTTTGCGGATCAGTTATCCTATATATAGTTTTTGTCACCCCTCAAACGACAGCGCAGGAGCCGCGTTATGTCCGAGATCTTGAAGTGGGCAATGGGACTAGGTTCGCTCTTGGTGGGCTACTGGGTTCGCAAACGCAACGTCGGCCTTGCGATCATGGCTACGTCGGCCGGGATTATCGCATCCCAGAGCGCAGGCAACTTCGATGTCGAGGCCCAGCACGTTTTTGGTTTGGTGGAGGTGTTCAAGTTCTCAACTTCAGGCGGGCTCGATGCCTTGGCGTCGACCGTAATGGTCTACCTAGGCGCCATCGGGTTTCTCGCAGGAGGGTATGTTGTTCTTCGCGACTGGCATGCCGACCGAAAGGATCGAGACAGTCGTCGCGTAGCTGTCATCGAGTTTCGGGGCCTAGTCGATACCTCCGACAAACCCTTGGCCAGCGCGGTACCTGCACGCATTGTGGGACGGCGGGACACGCTTTTGCGTGACTTGCGCACCTGGCTCAACGCGAAGCCGCCATCCATACAAGCTGCCCTGGATGACCTCGTTCAGTTGCCCCGCGACCTGAAGGTATGGCGCGCGGACAATTCAAGAGCAAACGTTCAGGTCGTGACAGGGGGAATGATGCCAGTGTCGCTTCAGTTCTACGCCGGGATGCTGCTCGATGATGAGGGGCAACTGCTCGCCATGGATTGGGATCGTACCCGCGAAGACTGGCGTGAGCTGACTGAGCCCGATCTCGGTATCCGTTTCGACGTTCAGGGTCTGGACGATATCAAAGCTCAGACTGACGTAGTGCTAGCGGTTTCGGCCAGCTACCGCGCCGAATTTCAAGACATTGAAAAGGCGTTTCCCGGTCTATCGATCGTCCACCTGGAAAGGCCCGATCCAACTGTAAACACGATTTGGTCGGATGCCGAAGTCAGGGCGCTCAAGCAGCAGTTCACTGACACTCTCTGCAGGCTGGGCAAGGCCGGGGTGAGCATGGTGCATTTGGTCTTGGCCGCACCGTTCAGTGTCTCCTTCGGTTTTGGGCGAGCCTATGACCCCCGAAATATGCCGCCTCTGCGTTGTTACCAGTGGAACCGCACGCAGACACCCCCTTACCCCTGGGCAATAGAAATGCCCCGCGCTTCAGGCGAGCTGGCAAAGCTCGTTACCCATCAGCAACCGGCACCCTGCAACGCATAAGGAGAAGCTCATGACATCTATGACTCAACCAAGGCGCTCCAGGGCAATCGCCCAGCAGCTTCGAGCCCTGAACGAAGATAAGCAATGGGAAAGCTTCATCGTCTCGATGCTCAAGAAACTGGAGTTACCAGAGGAAAAGCGCCGCGCGGCGCAGAAGCGGTACGAGCAGTTCGCGCACCACGTCGCAACGAAAATGGGGCTCGACATTGCAAACGTACACGTTGTCGTACAGGGGTCGATGCGGACTCAGACAACGATTGCCGGCGACGGCCGAGAAAAATTTGATCTTGATGTGGTGGTAAAGCTTTCTGGGCCAAGGTTCACTCCGCTGCGCGAGTCGGAGTGGTTCTTCCAAGCGTTCGGTAAAGCACTCGAAGGAATCGAAGGGGCCGGCCAGCCCCAGCCTAAAAATCGCTGCTGGCGGCTCCAGTACCCGGGCGAACCGTTCTACTTCGACGTCACCCCTGCAATCCCTAACTCCCTGGCAATCATTGGGACTGACCTTCGGGTACGTGACCCCAAGACAGTTTGGAGTCCGTCTAATCCGGAGGATTTTGCCGAATGGTTTTGCGATATCGCTGATCAGCGGTTCCCTTTCCAGTACGTGATGCTGGAGAAGTCGTTGGAGGCCCGGTCGCACGCTGATCCAATCCCAAGCGAGCCTATCGGACTCGACGATATTCTGCGTCGGATGGTGCAGTTGATGAAGCTGCATCGCGACTATCACTTCAAGCGTCAACCTGACGAAATACGGGAAACCATGCCTATCTCGGTGATCCTGGTCACCCTGGCAGGCCACGCTTACAAAGAACTCGTTGAAAATGAAGCGGCGAGTTTTTCCTCCGCGATCGAGGTAGCCCTGGAACTTGTCTCCCGCATGCCCGACTACATCGATCGCTCCACCCACATCAAGATTGATAACCCTGCGATGCAGGGCCAAGTACGCGAAAATTTCGCAGATCGCTGGAATGGGGATGGTGGGGCGCGGGACAAGAGCTTTCGGAACTGGCATAAACGACTGACGCTGGATCTGGAGGCTTTGTTCTCAGAGTCCTACAGCAAAAAAGCAGAGGAGCGTGTGCGCGAGATCTTCGGCCAACAGGGCGTTCGTGCCTGGAAGGGCAGCCACGAAGAAGTGCCGGATCTACTGCTGGGTGCAGGGATCCTTCAGGGCCTCAAAGCAACGTCGCCAAGTCATAGCGCCCAGCCTCAACAGCCTCGTAAAACGGGCGCAGGAGACACCCTTGCCTGACGGAGCTGTCTCACCGTCGCCCTTTGACGCCGCAGTCCAAGTTATCTGTGACTGGCTTGACGGCCCGGGGGCAGCCTTTGCGACAAGGGCCACGGTGCAGAACCGACGGATTAAAATGGATGCCTGGGACATCACCATGTCGCATCCTGTCGTCGGTTCTCAGCGTGTCCAGATTTCCATCCGTCCTGACTTTCCCGCCTCAACCCCAAAGGTACATTTTTCACCCTCCCTGTGCCTGGTATGGCCGCACGTGGAAGAGACGGGGGAGTTCTGCCACGGTGTGGAGCCTTCACCTGACGACTATGCCGCACCTGCTCGCGCGCTCGAAACTGTTCTCTCCCGACTGGAAGGCTTTTGGCTCAATACCCAGGATCCCAACTGGATCGAACGAGAGTTCCAGCGCGAGCGCCTCTCCTATTGGGCCCGATTTTGTACCAGACAACACAAAGCCTCCGGCAGGTCGGCTCCCCAAATTGCACGCGTAATTCTCAAGCCGTTTGAGCGACACATGGAAGGCTCTGTTGCTTGCTACTTCGAAAAAAGTCCCCGCGCTAACGCCGCGCTGCTCCTCGCCAGCCCAACAGATACTGCGCCTCATAATGTAGCTGTCAGGCATGGCTGGAACAAAGGCACCTTGCAACGTGGCGTCGTTCTGTACGTGCAGATAGGAGCCAATACTCCATGGAGTCCCAGTACTTGGCCTGCTGATTTCACCAGCCTGGCTTATCTGGTCGATCGTTGCACAGGGAGCCTGGGCTTCCTCGCACGCTGGATCAGCGAAAAGCGAAAACCCGAGAAGAAGCACGAGTTACTCATGGTTGTCCTCGTGGAGTCGGGAGTTTGTTACGGCTACCTGCTGCAGCCAGGACTGATTCCTAACCTCACTCAACCTCAGTTGATGCCTCTAACCTTGGATCGGGTTGACAGTGACTGGACGTTGGCTCGCGACCACCAGCTTGGAAGGTTGGCCAGGAGACGCGCCGCAAAAATCCTTCTACTGGGTTGCGGCTCCTTGGGGTCGCCCTTGGCTGAGCTCCTGGCAAGGGCAGGCATTGGTCATATGGATTTGCTGGATATGGAGTTTCTAGAGGCTGCGAACTGCGCCAGACACCTGCTGGGCGCCAACAATCTCGACCAAGGAAAAGCACAGCAAATTGCCAAGCGCCTGCTGGAGGCGGTACCCGACGTGCAAGTCACCGCGTACTGGACGCAGGCATCCAGCTGGATCAGCCAGCAATGTAAACCTGGGAGTTACGACCTGGTCATTGATTGCACCGGTGAAAGCTCGGTTCGAGCGCTGCTCGCTCAATATCGCGAAGCGTCCCTGGGCGGGTGCTCGGTGGTGCATGCGTGGATGGAGCCTCAGTGCGCCGCGGGTCACGTAGTGTACGTCGATCGCGATTCCGTTTGGCCTGCGAACGACCCCACCGATCTAATCAATGTCGGGGATTGGAAGGCTTCAGGGCGCGTGGAGCTGCAGGCGTGTGGGAGAGGATTTCATCCTTACGGTGCAGCCGATGCATGGCACGTCGCGAGTTTTGCCGCAGAGCGTGTCTTAGCCATCGTGGACGGCGTCGCCCAAGCCTCCGCGATCTGGAGCTACATCAGATCGTCAGCGTACTTCGAGCACCTCGATGCGGACGTTGATATCGGGCCGTTGGTACCCAAGTCAGCAGATATCTTCCATTCAGTACAAATCACGCGACCCTACGCCGCCACGGTCAAGCCTGCACCATGAAGCATATGTTCAAGATTCAGGGTGCATCCTGGCAGCTGGCGATCCCGGACAACATCATGGAGCAACTTGGCTCCTACGCTCAGAAAGGCTGGTTCAGTAAAGAGTCCACCGGGCAACTGTATTCATCGGACTTCTCCAGCGATACCATTACCGTCGACCTTGTGACCAAACACAAGCCTCGATGGGCCCTCAGAGCCGGGGTACAGCTCGACCTCAAATCGATCGATGAGGAACGGCGCAAGATGTTTTCCCGGGGCCTGCACTGTCTCGGATTCTGGCACACACATCCAGAGCCGCATCCAACCCCGTCGCCGGCGGATCTGACGATGGCTGCCGAACAGGCGAGGGCAGGGCGCCCCGACTTCAATGGACTTGTCTTCGTTATCATCGGTAACGCCCCGTGCCCGCAAAGTGTCGGAGTTTGGGTGCACGATGGGTCTGCACTCTGGGAAGCGAGGCCACATCTGCCCGTGCATGACTGATCAGTGTTGCGCCGATGCCCAAGTGCCTGGGCCCGCGCGTAACCCGCACACCATCGATCGTTCAAATAGCGAGTAGCAGCCGCTCCAGCTGAGCATGCTCCCACGTACTCAATAGCTCCAAAGGATCTGTGCCAAAGCGTTGGGATGAATCAAAGAGGTAGGCGCGACCATCAGGGCTGTAGCAACTGTCACAGTAGTCCAAGCTATCGCAGTCGTTGCAGAACGTAATAACCCAGCCATCGACTTCGACGGTCATCAGACCGCAATAGATCGCACGCCAGCTTTGATCGCCCAGGCGACGCATGATGCGTTCACCCAGCGCAATGTCGCGCAGCACCTGGCAGGCTTCTCGCGCGGTTAGGGCAGTTTGATTCATGGAGTGGCCTGCGTCCTTGTCATGAGCACATGGGACGGTCTCACGGGCGGATCACCTATCCGTTTTTCAGTATGACGACACGAGCCGGGATCATTGCTACGGTAATGCGAGCAACCCCAGAAACCTGTCTTATAGGACATGTCACCACCACTTACCGGGCAGACCGGAATCCACCAGTTGCAGTTCTCATTCACGCAAATTTTGAAACGGCCTGCTCGATTCATTGGCGCATCACATTTTTCGCAGCATTTTTCGGTATGCGTGCATCGCGGGTAGTTCGAGCAGCCGATGAACTGAGCCTTGCTGGTCTTGTTCGTCCGAACGACCAAAGCACCCTCTTCACAGATTGGGCATCTGGCCTCCTGGGACACACGTTGCTGGCCAGTAGCGTCGAACTCATCGAGTTCCAGTGGATAACCATCCGCCATCAGCTCCAGAACGAATGGTGAACACGAACGCATGTCCACAGGGAGGTAGACTCGGTGCCTGGCGCGCGTCAGCGCCACATAGAAAAGCCGCCGCTCCTCAGCGTGAGAGAACTCCTCGACCTTGGGGAGCAGGGCATTGACCAGAGGATGGGTGACCTTCTCGGATGGCAAACCGAACTGGCCCTTTTTAAGGCCTAGTAGCACGACATAGTCGGCCTCCTTGCCTTTGGATCGATGGATTGTGTCTCCTTTGAAAGTGAGCAGCGGATAACGTCGTGCCAGCGCATGGAGCGCATCTTGGCCAGGTAGATCGAAACCAAAGCGAGCAAGGAAGTAAATCGACGAGCCAGGCTCGGCGACTCGGCTGATTCTTTCGACCACCTCATCGATTATCCCGGCAGAGGATTTGGACGACCTGAGCAACGAGACAGTGGGCTGGGTCGCAATGGCGTGGGACTGGATGTGCTTTACCAGCTGCCGCGGGTTGCGCATCACAAAGCGGCTGGCTACCTCACCTATTTTGCTGTTGAACCGGTACGTTTTGTCCAAGTCGCTGACGGCGGTCGAGCCAAAGCGTGCCTTGAAATCGAAAGTGAACGTGATGTCGCTACCTGCGAAACGGTATATCGATTGCCAATCATCACCCACACAGAAGAGCGAAGAGGCACCACATTTGTGCCGCAGTGCCTGGACGAGTTGCGCACGAGATTTCGCAATGTCCTGGAACTCATCAACCACTATGTATTTCCATGGAGCGATGAACCCAGGCTCATCCACATACGCAATAGCTCGATTGATCATGTCGTCGAAGTCGACTTCACCTTTGCCATCGTTTGCCGATTTCAGCTTCAGGTCGTATGCATCGAGCAGAGGGGCCAGTAGCAACAGTGCAGCCCTGACTTGTGCTGGGTGAGGTGACTGCTCCGCCAGTCCAAGCAGCTCTGGCCCCGAGAGATTTGCTGCCTTGAACAGACCCAGCATCTGCGCGAGGACTTCGGCGAACTTCGAAATTGCTCCGAACTCCCTTAGCGTCTCCAGGACAGCCTCTGGCGGTAAGGGGTTGAGGACTACACCCTCATCCTTGAGGCGCTTCTCAAGTAGCTCAAGCAGCTGAGCTTCCTGCTTCTCGAAATGGAAGGTCTCAATGAGCCGGGTGCCCTTGAGTTTGTGAACTTTGCGCTTCCATTCCATATCTGCATGGTATTGGGTGCGGTCGATGTACGGAGCGGTATTCCCCGCCCGATCGGTACCAAAATGCTCGATGTAGACGTTGTAGTCAGGCAGGTAGAAGTCAGGGCGGTATACACCGCGGTCGGAGGATTGCTCGGGCGTAGTGAAGACAGCCTCGTACTGGTACTCCACGCCATTGGCGAAGAGAAAATTCGCGATGTCGCACTCACCAAAGCCTTTGACTGCTTCGCCTTTGAGTGTTCGAACATCGTTGTCCTGCAGGAAGCAGTAGTAGGCCCCCAGAGATTTGAAGTCGAACGGGTTGCGCGCCGGATACAACCAATGCTTGAAATAGGTCAGTAACAAATCACGATATTTAGCATCATTGTGCTGCAGGGACTTGAAGGTTTCATCGACGAATTTGGCCTTCAGCGCACCGTCGGTGGCCATGGGACTAATCGCCGACTTCTTGCCTTCCACAGTTTCTACGATACGACGCCCCAATGCGTGAAACGTGTCAGCGGTAACCCCCTTAACACCCAGGCGCTTCTCCAGACGCTCGCGCATTTCCGCAGCCGCGGCACTGCCGTAAGCGAGCAGGAGGATTTCCTCAGGTTTTGCCTGACCGCTGTGCACGAGAAAGGCGACCCGACCAATAACCGTACTGGTTTTGCCCGTACCGGCTCCAGCCAGAATCAAATTGTTGTCTTCATCGATCACACATGCCCTACGCTGTTTGGCCGAGAGGGGCTGACTCTCAATGACGTCAAACAGTGCTTTGTACTTGTCTAATGCATCGCAGATGTACGTCTCCCGAGCTTGAGCTAGACAACCCTCTGCATCATGGATCAACGCCCAAGCACTCTGGAGCAGACCTTGTGCCACTGGATTGAGCAGCCCGTCATTAGCAGGCACTGGTGGGAGGTAGTTTCGCCACGTATTGAGCTCCTGTAAGACAGGAGACCACTGGCTCGACCTGATGTACCGCTGCTGCGCCAGGAAGCTCTGAAAGTACTCCAGTCGATCACCGACCCGCTTGATGTGAGGCGCGTACCACGCTCGGATCAGCTGCTGCCAGACATCATCTCGATGCCGTGGAGTGGCAAAATGGAGCCTGAACGTCTTGCTGGGCGTATTGAGGCAAACCGAATGCAGAAACCATAGCGGCACTGCCCTCGGTGGCTCTGGGAGATCACTCCAGTGAAGGTAATGCTGCCCTGCGCGAGAGCACCACTCAACTCCATCCTCAGTAATTGCGACGGATCTAACTGCGAATGGTAGCCACCTGGCCCACCACGCAAGAGTAAATTTCCCGGTCATAGTGTCCGCTCCCGGCACTGCCGCCGTGAGCCATTCCTTTGCATGATCAAGTGGGCCGACGACGCCATCTGAAGAACAAATTCAGCGGCGTTTCAACATGAAAGCCAAACTGCCCAGACGGGCCAAAGGCGCGATTCGTACCTTCATCCTGCCCAGCACAGCACGGCGTTCGCTCGATTTAGTCAGTGCAGGTCGCAGCGATTACCAAATGTAACCGAAAGCGGCGCCGAAAAGTGGGCGAGGGTGCTTTAGGCACGAGATGTTTGGCAACTGCTCGCCGATATGACTTGGCCCATACACGGTGTATCGTATCGCCACTACCCGGGCGCCCTTTAAGCGGCAGCCATGTGCTAAGCCCTGGAGTGGGCGCCCAGCGCCATAGGCTCCACAGGAAGACAACTAACGAGAAGGGATGCTCATGTATCTGCGTGCTTTAGACGTTGATGGGTTCAAGTGTTTTGGCGAGCCGTTTACCATCGAATTCCACGACGGTCTCAACGTTCTCGTTGGGGAAAACGGAGCGGGCAAAACCGGCGTCATCAGCGCGATACGCCAGCTTTTCAATGACTCCGAGTCGGGGAAGCGGATCATCAGTGAGCGCGATTTCTATAAGGGCTTTGACGTTGGAGCCGTCCCTGCGGAATCGATCCAGATTCAAGCCACGTTCTCTGACCTGGACAAAGACGATGTCATTGCCTTCGAAGATTGGTGCGGAAATCACGACGAAGCAAAACTGACTTTCACCGCGCTTAATCAGGAGTCGCGCGGCCGGTTCAGACACCACACATACGGTGGCCATGAATACACCAAGGCCTTGGACACGGAAACGCTCGACTACATTCACTGCGTTTACCTACCGCCGCTACGTGACGCCGAGACCAAGCTTCGTGAGGGGCGCCAGTCTCGCCTTGCTCGCCTGTTGAAAGCCCTATGCCGCAAAGATCTCGAAACGGCGAGAAAAGCCGGCGAGTTGCACCCGCTGGAGCAACACGTGGGCGACTTCAACCGCGAGCTCTCCGAAAGCGACAAGTTTGCTATCAAATTGGCCAATCAGAGAATCGGTGAAAATCTGAAGGCGGCTCTGGGGATGCACCTTTCCCAGGGCACAATGATCCAGTTTTCAGAGGTCAGCTTTTCCCGAATCGTGGAAGGCCTGCGGCTCTTGTATTTCCCCAATCTCTCCCAGGCTGACGCCACCCAGTTTCGGTCGTTGGAGGAAAATAGCCTGGGGTACAACAACCTTCTGTACATCGCATCGATTCTGGCAGAGCTCATCCTTGAAGCAGAGGAAGATCGAGGTGAAGAAACCTATCTGCGCTTGTTACTGATCGAGGAGCCGGAGGCTCACCTTCATCCCCAGCTCCAGTTACGGCTGCTTCGCCACCTCAAGACAGTCGCCGAAGCACGCGGGATGCAGGTGATCATCACCACGCATTCAACGGTGATTTCTGCTGCTGTGTCGGTCGATCACATCATTCATATCTCCAATGACGAAAAGCCCGTAGCAATACCACTAAGGAACACGGGGCTTCCCGACCAGAGCCGGCGCTTCGTTGATCGCTGGCTAGATGTCACGAAGTCAAATCTGCTGTTCTCCAAGGGCGCAATATTAGTCGAGGGCATCGCAGAAGCCATCGTGGTGCCGGAGCTGGCTCGGATTGTCCTGCGGCCCTACGGCAAAGGGAGAGACTGCCTGGATGACTATGGCGTGTCGGTGATAAACCTCGGCGGTATTTACTTCAAACACTTCATGCAGCTGTTTTGTGACGTCAATGGCGAACAGCCGGGGGCTGATGTGCCAGTCAGGTGCGCCGGTTTAACCGACAACGATCCACCGAAGTCTTTGAAGTCCATTGACGACGGGAAAGGTGGAACCAAAGCAGTGCCATTTTTACCCCACGCTGATGAGCATCCTGTTGGTAACAACCCAGCATTATCACTCCAAGACACCATTAACCGATCCCAGTTCGGTCGACTGTTCGCAGGCATGTACAAGACATTCGAATACGACATCGCGATGGAGGGCGACAATCTCAAGACGATGTTGACGGTTGCGGCTGGACTCTGGCCGGTACCGGACGGATCGGTAGTCAAGGGGCTGGAAAAGAACGCGAAACTGGATTTCGCCGCCATGACATCTGCCGGAAGAGCCGATTACGCGGGAGCGTTACTTGATCGGCTCGATTCGGATGAGATCGGCAAAGGGCTCTATGCCCAGTCGTTTGCGGACGCGCTAGAGGTCTTGGAAACTGACTTCGTGGTGCCAGAGTACATCCGACTGGCGATTCTTTGGGCCTGCGGGCTGGAAGAAAGACCAGCATGATGGTTCGAGCCGCTGCACCAGTCCTGCGCAGGGCCCGCCCATGATGACGTTCACCCAAGAGCAGTTGGACTACCTTGCCTCACCGCTTGACCAGCATGTTTACCTCAAGGCCTGCCCGGGCAGCGGAAAGACAGAGGTGGTTGGCGCTATGGTGGCCCGGATCGTTCAGGGATGGTCTCGCTCACCCGCAGGCATTGCAGTGCTGACCTTCTCCAACAGCGCGACGGACGAACTCAGAAACAGGATTCATAAGTACCTGGGGGAGCCGATCGGTATGCCCCATATGATCGCTACGTTCGACAGCTTCGTTCTGAACCGGCTGGTGGCGAGCATCGCCAGTGAGATCACTGGATATACGGGCAAGGAGGGTGACTTTCGCATTCGTATTCTAGACAAGACAGCGGACATCTATCGCACGCGAAAGAGTATTTGCGACCGTTGGATCTCCGCGTGCAAATACGACTATGACCTTGGAGCGAACAGGTTCGTATTTTCAACCGGCGAGCGCAGCCTCGATAATCAGTTGAATGCTGCAGCCATTGATCAGGATACCTTCAAAGATCTCATCGCCACCAAGAAACGGCTGTGGAAGGGAGGGTTTGCCACCTTTGGCGACATCGACATGCTCGCCCTGAAGGCATTCAAGGATAAGAAATTCGACGCCTACTATTCACGGGTCGCGCGCCGATTTCCTTTGGTCATCGTGGACGAATGCCAGGATCTGTCGGCCGAGCAGCTGCGAATCGTCGAACATCTCACAGAGTTCGGCATCAAGTTCCACTTCGTGGGCGATTTGAACCAGTCAATCTATGGCTTTCGCAGGTCGAACCCCGATAAGGTCACCGAGCTCATGGCCAAGCTCAAGTTCGAACCGTATGAGCTTAAGACTAATTGGCGGAGCGGACAGGGCATAGTCGATCTATGCACCAACCTCCTCGGCGGCGAACGGATCAGCGGCAACCCAGATATTGCGTCCGAACAACCGCGGATTCTCGAATACAAGGCCTGCCCCTCTGAGCTGTTGCCTACGATCCGCGCCATGACACAGGCGTACACCAACGTGGTACTGGTGGCGCGCGGTCATACCACCCTCCAGCGCTTACGTAATGGTGAGACCTTTGAAGGCATCGAGCTGCTGGCAGTCGCGTGCATCGGCGCCAGTACAGGCAACCTCAAGGACATCAAGGATAGCTTGAGGACTTTTGCAAAGTGGCTAGCGAACAAACTTGAGCTGGAGGTCACCAAGGTCGGCCCGTATTGCCCCATTGTCATGGAGTCCAGGCTTGCCTGGCGGAGGTTCATCCATGAGAGTCTGAAGTTCATGGTCGCCAATGGTGCTGGAAACTCCGATCAGACCTGGTCGGCCTGGGTGCGCACCGCGAAGCTGGCGATCCGACAACTCCCGGATCAGCCCTTTGTACCTACGGAGCTGCAGGATGTGCTGGGCGGCCTGAGAGGCTTGAATCTTGTGGCTCGTAAAGGGCAGGGTGGCAAGCCCGTGACCGTGCGAGTAGTAAGCCAAGAGATGTTGGAAGGGCAACCAGACACATTGCGCTACGAGACGATTCACCAAGTGAAGGGCGAAACTCACGATGTCACCGTGGTGGTTTCTTCCCAACAGCCCGGGGTGCATCAGTCTCATTGGCAAGACTGGCTGCGGGATCGCGGATCAGAAGCAGCGCGGTTTGCCTATGTAGCGAGTTCCAGGCCACAGCACATGTTGATTTGGGCGGTGAAAAAGCTCAAAGCCGAGGATCGACCTGTGCTGGCGCAGTTGGGGTTCGAGGTGCAGTAACCAGCTTTGTAACGCCCTGTCTGATCTAGCGCCTCTCAAAGCCAATGTTCAGCAGGAAGAAAACACGGCTACTCGCTCACAGAGGCGCGTCCACTCCGAAAGTGGTAGCCGGTGGTGACTTGGCCTTGCGCCGGCGTATAGACAAGCGTCTTTTGAACAGACAAGGAGCCCGTAATGAGCCAGCTCGTGTATACCCATTGCCTCACCGAAGCCTATTTGCGTGATCAGGCCGCGAATAATGATGTCAGTGAATGCGACTACTGTGACCGAGAACTTCCCGTCATGGACATGGACGAACTGGTGGATCTGTGTGAGACGGCAATCCACGCCTGCTTTCGTCCGATCCAGCAACCGAGCTCAGTAATACACCACGGTTATCCTCCAGTCGGTGAAAGCCTGTATTTCGTCCTGGAGCGCATGCTGGGTGCCGATCAGAGCCTGCTGTCTGATGTTCATGATCGGTTGCTTGAAGCCCGGAGCGGCCTGGACGATGACGACGATCCCTATTTTATTGAGGAGACTGAGGCCTCGTCAGAGCTGACGGTTGGCTGGCGGAAAATGGAGCACAGCTTGCAATTTGAATCTCGGCTGGCGAACCCTCTAGTGGGGTCGATCCTGTCCATGGTGTTCGATGGCATTGAAGATTTGCGTTCAAAGGACGATCGATCAGCCATTGTCATCGCCGGCGTAGGCCAACCGATCTCATCATTCCAGCGGGGGCGAGTGTTCCAAGACGAGGACACAATGACAGCAGCGCTGAAGCACCCTGAAAAGCATCTGGGGCCCCTACCCAGGGGAAAGGGCTCCCCGGGGCGAATGAATGCCAAAGGCATCTCGGTTTTTTATGGTGCAACAGACGACCATACCGCAATTGCGGAGGTTCGCCCTCCCGTAGGTAGCACGGTGGTAACGGCACGGTTCGACGTTATCAGGCCTCTGCGACTTCTCAACCTGAACGACCTGAGCGCGATGCGTCCGCATCGTGACCTGAGCTACTTCAATCCCATTCGCAGAAGCCTTGCCGAACGATGCGCCTTCCTCAAAGCCTTGCAAAGCCAACTGACCATGCCGGTCATGCCTGACTCAGCGGAAAGCGGTTATCTAATCACGCAGGCGATTGCCGATTTTCTGGCTACACACCAAGGTCTCAACCTCGACGGGATCTTGTTCCCGTCTGCACAGGTGCCGAAGGATGCCTCACCGGGCCAGAACGTGATTCTTTTTCACAAGGCAAGCGGGGTCGAAAGGCTCCAGGACAGATACGAGGCGGAGTACGTGAGCCTGTGGGAGTCGGATGAGGATCGGTGGGTGTACTACCCAGAGGTCTGGGAAGCCGAGCCTAAGTGCGCAGATGAACGCTCCCAGTATGTGCCACTCGTACCACCTCCCGAGCCGAGCCTGCGTCTAGCCAGAGACTGCATCGTTATCCACCAGATCCAAGGTGTCCGATTTAGCAGCGAGGTTGATGCGGTTCATTACGTTCCTTGGTCGAAAGACAGGAAATACCAGGGGTTTAGGTAGTGTCCCTGGTTGAGAGCAGATTGACCGGCTCATATCCAGACGCTACGCGTCAGGCTAGCGACCACGACAGCGCTTCTCAACGCTTGATGAATCGGTACCCGAATCTCTGAAGTCAGTCCGAAAACAATCGCAAGGATGCATCAGCAATGAAACCTGAGATGTCTGAGTTTTCCTATGGCTTTGCCTTCACCAACGAGTTGATCCACGCGCCTGGCTCTCACGTCGTAGCAGCACCCGAATTCCCCTCGCTGCAGAAAGAGGGAAAGCCTGGCGGCGGCTACGACGTCAAAATTCCTTTCGGCTCACCGCTCTTCCTCCAGTTCAAGCTCAGCCATTTCATGGCGCGCACCAACAGCAAAGAATACGGGGTGATGGGGGGAGCGTACTACCGGTGGCATCTCCATGCGTTGAAGCATTCCGCTCAGCATGATTTGTTGCTGGATCTGGAAAGCAGGGGCAACGAAGTTTATTACGTTGCACCAGCCTTTCATCAAACTGCGGAATTGAACACGTATTTCCAGTCAAAGAAAATCGTGGCGCAATCTTCACAATTCCGCCCAAGCGACATTGGCTCGCTGCCAGATGATGACGATCACTACATCGTGTTCCGCAATGGCGTGGCCTACAGATGCTCAGATGATCGAAAGTCGGTCAGATTTCAGATGATGAACCACTGGCTCGGTGCGCAGCGGGAAGAACGGGATTCTCGGGCCTTGGATGATGCTGGGGTGCATGCCATTGGCGAGACGATTGTCGACGCCCTTCGACAAAGTAGAGCGCGCCGTAAGCTTGTAGGGCACAAATCCGTCAATCCGGACGATGTCGCACGAGCGATCGATAACGAACCTACGCTGAGAACGCTGGCATTCGTCTCACGCACGGTACTCGATTCTGAGCTACTCATTGTCGCTCCACAAACACAAGCACATAAGACCAAACATAGGCGTGGATGAGGCGCACTGCGCGCTGTGCAAAACCATGGTTGGCTATGATTGTGGGGACTATTCCGGGGCTGTTAATGGACGGAGGCGGGTAGGTCACAGGCCGAGCCATCTGCCTGATCAGAGAACCCATCGGCGATGAAATCGAGGTTTGGCCAGAAGTTTTGCAAAACATCATAGTCGAGCGCTTTGGCGGCCGTGCGTTCTGAGTCGTCCATCAGACACCAGGTGGTATACATCCGACGCTCCCAACCAACTTGCGCCAAGAGCTGGCTCGCGTTTTTTCCAGACCAGCCATCTTCAACCAGTGTGTTCGTGAAGAAAGCTTGAGCGAGATGGCTGATGTTTGAGTTAAAAGCGATCAGCGCATCCAACATCAGATATCTCAATCCAATCCGTTGGAAAAGCGAGAAAGCGTGACTGTCCTGCTTCTCGAAAAATGTCTGCGCACGAATCTCTGTACATCCGTCAGCTTCGATCGCGACGTATTTTACAAGTGGCTGGTTCATGGGGAGGGTTCACTTTTGTTGTTATTTTACTCAGTGTGCTGGTGGAGCAAACGCCGTTGCAAGTCTGTGACTCAGTATGGCCGCCCTCCAAGACGCCTACAGTATCGCCAGAGAACAACTAGCAGCTGCGCGTAACGGTCACTACCTACTTACTTTCGCCGCGGCACGCCAGACTTGCTGATCGGTCGATATGCCGTTGAAAAGTACCAACCCACTTTTCAACGGCAATTCGTGGATTACAGTCCTATAAATATCTGCGTGTTGCCGATCTCCGGGGCAGTCAATACGGCCGCAACGTCATGAAGCGCCTTGCCCTGCGTTACAGAGTCTTTCTTAAAGTCGAAAAGCTGCTGTTGCCGGTGGCTCATGTTGCGATCCACCTGCCAATATGAGAAGCCCTGATCGAGACGAATCCGGATTTGTTTGCCAGACTCGAAAACCAGCTTCAACATGCGCCCATGTTCGATGCCTGGCTCACTCCTGACCTGAGCCTCAAAACCTACATAGTCCAAAGCTTCCTGAAGCGCGTGATCACGATCGACATCATTGAGCCAGTCGTGCCAAATCCGCTGAGGAGCGCGGCTTTTCGACTCAAATTCTCTGCCGGTTATTGCGACAGGTAACGTTCCAGACTCCACTGTCGCGCGTTCTCTAAGGGCAGTCAGGGCTTCAAGCAGCAACGCGGCTGCCAATGGCGAGACAACATAGCGGTCAGTGTATGCCACGGATTGGAGGGGATCGTTCCCCTCCAGGGCCGCACGTAGTCCCGGCGATTTATCACAAAGCAGTGCCCATAGTCGGTCGCCGAATCGGGCGATGGCTCCATCCAGATCCTTGTGGATATCGACCTCAATGTCACCAGTTTTGGGTCTGATTTCATCTAGGGAGTAGGGGCGGGTAGGTTTGAATCCGCGGCTGAGCAATCCTCGCACCAGTGGGCTTTCCCCATCGCTTTCTCCCCAGTGAGGGTTGGCTATGCCTATGAGGGTTTGCCTGCTTGCCCAGGTGAGTTCGCCATCTTTACCACTCAGCCCGACTAGCAAGTGATGGCCGCCCTGAAGACTCATGCGGCTTGGATCGCTTTCCACGTAGGTAATACCTGCGTCGACCCAGGATGCCAGGCTGTAACGACTGGCCTCATCGAGATGGGCAAGGGTGCCGTTTTCGGCAATGAGCGTTACATCGATCCTTCTGTGGCATTGCCAACCGAGTACTTTATCCCTCAGCACAGTGGCCATGGGCAGATCCCAAAGTGAAGCAGGCCCTTGAAGGTAGAGGGTAACTGCACCGTATTTATCCTGAGCAAGATACCGCTCTACGGCTTCAAGAAGCGTTGATGTTTCAGCGACAGAATCCGCTCCGAATACCGCTTCGTCATCGGGAAGGGCGAGGGATGCCCTCCAATCCTTGGATATCCATTCCAACGCCTTGTGGCGATCAAGCTTTTCACCATCAAACCGGGTGTCAAATCCGATCAAGCATTCTTGGCAGGCGCCGGTGCAATGGCATGAAAGGCTATCCAAAACCTTGTCCCACAGAACTGGACTGTTCATCAGGTGAGCAGCTTGGGATGTGTAGCCGCCACTGCGCAGGTCGAAAACTTGAATGAGTCGAACGGGCTCTCGTTGCCACTGAACGTGCTTGGTACCAAATCCGAGCTCGTCGGACATTACTCCCATTTGGTCGGCAATGGCATCGCGCAGGGCAACCGCAATGCTGAAGGCGGCAATTTCGTCATTGAGATACTCACCCGTCACAGGGTTTCGGATCATCACTTCCAAAGCATCTGCGATGCTGTCATGTCCCAAATGAACATTGCGTTGGATTTTCCAGCTGTCGGAGCTGCCAGCGCAAATGCTCTCTCCATCGTCGGTGCGGCCACCCCTGAGCCTTCTGTGTTGTTGGCCGCTGCGAAACTTGTGCGGAAGAAATTTCTCGTTCTTGGCAGCTTGCTCGTCAGGGTACTTGAGCATTGCCTCGGCACGACCACACTCCAGGCAGAGTGCAAACCCTTGTCCGCCATCTCCGCTGGTATGGTTGAACAAGCGAGCTTTAGCGCTTGCTCTGAATGCGCCGTTGGCTGGATTGGCGAGTGTCAACCAAGGCTCGTTTACGCTTAGCCAAGGCCGCTGGACGGGTATATAGGTAGGCTTACTGATATCTGTGTGCGGATCCTTACCGTAGAAGTCCACCGCGAATCCTGAAGGCACCAGATAGCGCAGAACATCTTCCTGCTCGTCCAGGGGACTTCCACACTGCCCGCAGTCGCCCGGTTGTTGCGCAAAGGTACTCCCGCTTGCGCCGCAATGGGAGCAACGCCACGCATACTTGAAAAGCTGCGCTTCACGCAGGATTTCTTCGGACGCGGGAAGCCTCCAATTGAGTGAAATACCCCGCGATTCATAAACCAAACCGTCCATGACAACTTCGGCGCCAGGTGCATACTCCCTCAGCCCGGTTACACGGTCTCGTGTCGCGAGATCCAGGTAGCGCCCGCGGTTATCTTCGCGCGAGTATTCTCGCGCTTTGTCTGGGGGCTGTCTGATGATGTTGTTAAAGCTGACGATGTCCGTGGGAAAACCGTAACCTGGCAGGAACCGGCGAGTTGCCAGCTCACTCAGCAGGTACTCTCCTGTGATCCGCTCCAGCTGAGCATTCAGCGCACGCAATGCCGCGCTCTTCTTTTCTGAGCAGCCTTTGAAGTAGCCGAGCTCTTGACTGGCGTTGTTGTAATCCTCCCTCCAGCTCTGCGCGACATCTCGCATTGCGGCTGCGGTGTGGCGGGTTAGCGTTTCAGGATTCATGTCCACGAGCGGGCTCCGGTGAACCAGCTTCTCGATCCCTTTGATGACTGCCGGCAAACTGCCCGCGGTATTCGTGCACCACGCTTCGAATCGACCCGCCAGGGAATCGCCACCTTCCTCGATGCAGAAGGGGCCTATAGTCATGCTTTTGAGCTCCTCTCGCCCCAAGACTGTCTTGAGCCAGTAAGACAAAAGGTAGGAGTTGACGTGGCGCGCGACCAGATCTGGGCTTCGCAGTGAGACGGCCGGAATGATCATGTTTGTATCGAACGGCCACCGGGGCTTGGCGAACACGTGCTGGTCGTGGGGTGTCTTGCGGCAAATGGTTAACGCAACCGCGCGTCCTTCCCCGCGTCGTCCCGCCCGGCCCGCCCGCTGCAAGTAGTTTGCCGTCTGGGGCGGTACGTTGTTCATCGCGACGGCCGTGATACCGCTGATGTCGATACCCATCTCCATGGTGGTCGAGCAGCTCAACAGATTGATGTGACCTGAACGGAACTGAGTCTCGTAGGACTTGAGCTTGGCTTTCGGTTGCTGGGCAGAGTGCTCCGCGGTACGGAAGTAAGACGCCCCCTCGATAATCCGGTCATGCAAGTCCGACCAAAGACCCTCATCGCGCAGTCCGATCACTTTTGGTTCTGAGTTTAGCCAGGCGCGGGCGTTGAGGATTTTCTCTGAAGCATCCACATCCCCACCAAACGCCTGAGGGTATCGAGGCATCGAGACAGGCCGTATCGGCCGCAAAGTATTCTGCCCGCCAGGCGCTGAGTAAGGGGAGAGGTTGCTGAACGAGGTGTCCAGGAGTCGGCGGGTGATGGGGCACAGAAACACGTCTGAGCTCAGTCGAAAATGGAGAGACTCAAGGTGCAGTTGATAGCCTGTTTCACTGCTTCGCAGAATCGTCGAAGTCGTCGTCAGGGCAATCCAGGCCTCTTGAAGAAGGTGGTTGATCTTGTCCTGATTATCTTGCGCGTCCCAGCTGAACGCATTGCAGATGAGCTGGATTGGTCGCGATTGGCGCTTAGAACCTGGATTAACCTGTGGCCAAGTCTTGATCCTAGAGGTGTTTTTTTCCTTGGAGGTTGGCGCGAGGAGCCATTTAGGGCTGATCTTTGCACCGATGAAACGTTGCCATTCCTGATCAAGGTGCAGGAAGCTGTTCTCACGAACATAAAAGTCGAGCAGAATCTTGAGGTAGGCTCGCCAGCTCACAATATTGCCTGTGGGCCACTCCAGGGGGGCTTTGACGACGTGCGCAAGGGCTGGGTAGGTGATCTCTACCAAGCCCATGGTTTCCAGGTTGTTCTGTCGTTTGGGGCGACGAACAAATTCCCTCGCAAGCATCACCCCTGCAAGGGTTCTCGCACCGCTGGTTTCAGGAAATGCGATCTTCGACAGTGTGCTGTAGTAGCGCAGCAATCCCTCCTGCAAATCCTTGTTGGTGGTCAAGCTGCTCACCATCTCTGTCCAAGGCAGTTCAACGCCTTTGGACAGACTGGCCTTGCGATCCTTCAACTCCTGCAGCCGACGAACATCACGTGGTCGGATGGTACCTGCGCGCTCTTCGTCCAGATAATCGTGCAAATCCTGCTCGTCTTCTTCGGACAGCGATGCTGATGGCGTCGCGCCTAGCAGCGAGTGGTACACCAGACTGCGGATTCGGATCCGTTCCGAGTCCTGCTGTAGCTTCACCGCGATGCGGGCAGTGCCTTGTCTGCTGTCGGTAAACGAAATCATTTTCCGACCGCGGAAGGGTTTGTTGAGAGGATCAATTTTGTCTTCGGGGCAGAACTCCAGCACCGTCGAGATAACGGTGCTCAGCATGAACGGGGTGCCAATTGACGCTCTGCGAAATTGTCGGCCTGAAGCTGACTCCTGCGCACAACAAGGGCATTGGTCGCGCTGTATCTGATTGAAGACCCTCATCTCGATGGAATCGAGTGTGGACGCGTGGCCTTCCACTTGCTTCTTCGTGGGATTGAACCAAAGCCGTTCTGTCTGAACGCCAGCGATACGGTTGACGATCAGCATATGCACGTCCGAAGTGGCGCCGGAGGTCTCATCCCCATCCAACTCGACTTCTGCATCGAGGTTGATGGAAAACTCATCTTCCGAATGATCGTCAGCAGCTGTTAGTGAAAGATTGCCACGTCGATGCGCAAGCAAAAATGGCTGGTTGCAATCGTTGCAACTGACCAGGCCAATCAACGGACAGCCACAGTCGCAGCTCAACCGCTCGGCGGTGTAGACCATTCCGTAAGGCCATTCGGGCGTGTCCAGGACAGTCTGAAGCTTGTGAGCGCATTTGGGGTCGATGCAGACCTTAATGTCCGACAACACGTTATGAAACAGATGTACGCGCAGAGGAAGGAAGAACGGGTCATCATCCGTGGTACCACTTCGCGTACCTGAAAGTATGTCCAGCATGTTCAGGATATCAGCGGGGCTTACATCTCCATTTAGCGAGCGATGAAGATCTGCAAGCGTGTTTACGCGAGTACCCCCTGGTTTCAGGAATGCAGTTCGGATTTGGCGTGCCATTGGATGCTGCGTAAGCGCGTGATACCGCTCTCTACTGATCTCCTGACCGTTCCCTATTTCCATCAGCTCATCTGTGGACTTATTCGAGGAATGTTGCGTCTGTAGCGGCGCAATTTCGGGAACGTGCCGGGAACCATGAACGACATGGATCT
Organism: Pseudomonas sp. 18.1.10; assembly: GCF_024655625.1. Taxonomy (NCBI): domain Bacteria; kingdom Pseudomonadati; phylum Pseudomonadota; class Gammaproteobacteria; order Pseudomonadales; family Pseudomonadaceae; genus Pseudomonas; species Pseudomonas sp. 18.1.10. The sequence goes on along the minus strand of NZ_JANLGL010000002.1, from coordinate 17,416 downwards.
GGTCAGGTTCAATGCCGGCCATGTCAGCAAGGAAGGACTGCAGCGACTCGACGGTCTTTTTATCCGAACCAAACGTTGCGGATGTCGCGATGAAACGGACGTCACGCGGATCTACGTCGAATGCGAGCATGACCCGACGTAGCAGGAGCGCCATTTCGGCGGCTTGCGAGCCAACATAAGTGTGTGCTTCGTCCAGAACGATCCAGCGAAGCTGCCCCTTGGACTGCTCAAGAATGGGGGCATCTTCCTTACGAACCAGCATGTACTCAAGCATGGTTGCGTTGGTGACGAGAACTGGAGGGGCGCTGGCGCGAAGGGAGGTACGATCCGCCACATGGCCCGCAGACTGTTTTGCTGTGCTTTTGACTTCGTTCTCTAGAGCACCGGTATAAAGGCAGTAGCGCAGATCACCGTTAAACCCGTCTGTCCAGGCGTCCAGACGATTCTGCTGGCTGTTGATAAGCGCGTTAAGCGGGTAGATAAAAAGGGCTTGAACACCCTGCAGCCTGCCTCTGCGTTCGATATCACGAGCCAGACTGTTCAGAATTGGGACGAGAAAGCATTCGGATTTGCCCGAGCCCGTGCCGCTGGTGACAACAAGGGATGCTGGTTTTTCTTGACCCAGGATCTCCCATGCTTCCAGCTGGTGGGTAAATATCTGCCTATCGCCTGGAAACGTATATTCATCGGCGAAGACCGCGGGCGGCCGCTGCATGCACTTTACCAGCTGGGAGCTGAGCAGCCCGCCCGACAAGGACTGTAAGCTTGCGCCGCTCTTGAGCCATCCGAAGGTGGGCTCAAACACAGGGTCGGCCAGCAGAGCATCTTTTGATCCGGGTGTTGAGGCCAGCTTCTCGCTCAAAAAGTCGCGAAGAGGTTTGCTTTCGAGCGAGAGGAGACTCTGGATCGCCCGGGTGCTCCGGGTCTTGAGTTCAGTGATCAGCGATTCAAAATAAGCCATAGTTTTCCGTCCAGATGGAATGCTGTTATGCCGGTTTGAAGAAGTGAACGAGCGCGAAGTGGTAGGCCGCATCGAACCATGCAGGATCAAAGCTCTGATAGGTTCGAAGTGCATGCAGCCTGTCCGGTTGCGCTAACCAGTCGCGGGCGGCTCCCCGGGTGACCTCGTAACCGACCCACATGGGAAAGGCGATTGTCAGCCTCTTGAAATCTCCCAGTACCGGTGGAAACCTGGAGAGGATCGATTTGCCTGACGCGCTCCCGATGAATTTGGAAATGTCCTGATGAAGCTCGTTAGGCCACATGTCGCCACGGTCAGACTGACGTACCAGTGATTGGAGCGGGCCGTGCTCAATGGCTACCAAGGCACGAAAGAGATGGTCGTCGAGCACAGCGTTATGGTTCAGTAAAAGCTTTGTTTCCTGAGTCGGAAGGCTCATGGCTTCATGACAGGCCAAGTCGATCCCGAGCACGGTGCCAGGTTGCGACATACTCATGCTTTGTTTGATCGCCTCCAGGCTTCGCTTCAGAGCGCGAACGCCTCGATCGCCGTCGTCCTGATAGTAATAACGCCTCAGTATTGCGACGCTGCTGACCCAGTCTTGGGGAGAGGCTAAGACCCATTCGAATGGAAGCTCTTCGGTGATCCTCTGTGCGACGTGCTCGGCGAATCCTTCCAGGTGAAGCAGGGCAGTGATCATGGCTGCGGGGCTGCGAGCGAAAACCCGCCATATATCCAAACCCGCTAGCGGGAGGTGAGAAGTATGGATAAGCAATTCTTCCAGCAGCCGCCAGTCAGCATGGCCAGGACTACTGGTCATCGTGTCCACGGCACTTGTCAACGCAGCGAAGCGCGCTCCTGAGGACTCGATAGCCAGTGCTGCGCGCAACCCTTCATGAGCGATCACAGGTTGCCCGGTTGGTTGATCATGCGTACTCCAGGCGAGGGGCCTGAAAGCATTTCGCGACTGGGTATCCGGATAGATCAGCCATGCGCCTTCTTGTTTGGTCTGGGGGTTAAACCACCATCGTTCTAGGCTGTCTTCTTTGGATCGGGCTCGCCTAAGGGTTTCGGGCCCTTGTTCTGGATGAGTAATGCACAGCGCGAATACATCAAGCAGCTTCAACGCATCCTCATCAGGCGCCAGTGCATGTGCTGGATAGTGCACGCTGCCGCTGCTTCTATCGACTTCTAGCCGTGTCGCATAACGTCTGACCAACAGCTTCGCACGCAGGGAGCCGCCCTCCAGGGCTTCTACCTGAACGTACGCGTCCAGGTCTTCGGTGCAAGCCAGCATCTGTTGGATCGGTCTCATGAACTCAAAGAGGCGTACCTCGCAGGAGCGTCCATAACTGAACACACGAGTTGCCAATTCCTGGCCGCCTCGTTTTGACTTCAACGACAAACACACCTTCCAAGCGACACCATGTCTGCCTGGCATGAGTGTGAGGCGGGAGCCCATGAGGTTGTTGACTTCCAACTCCGCATCAGGCGCCAGACGCGTGCCTGCCGAATCAAGAAATACGGCGCCTTTTCCAGGAAACGGCAGGGTTATCTTCTGCGTTCTTCCACCCGCCCACGCCAGTTGCAGACTGAAGTGCGAAGGAATCTGGTTGGGTTGCGCGGTCACTGCCACTCGCCAGGACATGCCATCTGGAACGGCGTCAACATGGCATTCGTTCCCTGCCGATATAACAGCCTGTGCTGGCCAGCCTCTCAGGTGAATTAGTCCGGTCGAAGCAGATGAACCCGCCTCGGATTCGATCACGGCATTATTGGGTAGGCATACTGCTGTCTGTCGGATCTGAGTTTCCCCATCCAGCTTCCATGACAACGTACCCATCCCCAGTGCCGGGCGTGCGTCCGAAACGACGCGCTCTTCGCCAGCGACTGTGCTCCACACTATTTCTCCATCGGTTACGCGCGAGGAGGTGCCGTCCTTGTGAACGCGGTGGAGTGTTGGCATGCCTGCATATACAAATGCAGGTTCCGCGTGAACGTCGAGAATTCGGCCGCGCCACTGCAGCAGCTCACTTTCGTTGCCTTGAACGCCGCAGTGGATACGATACACATCCCCCTTGTAGGACATTCGAGAGGTGCCAGAAGTGAGCAGCTTCAGCGATCTGCCATCCACGGGGCTGAGTCTGGACTCGCATTCACCTTCCTCACTGAAGAAAAATGCGGCGTCAGGGATGCAGACGAGGGCAGAGGGTGCGCCAATACGTAAGCTGCCAACCTTCAGCAACCTAGCAACAGGGAATGCGTTTTCGAATACCCACGGGGCGTTTTCTTCCAGTCTTTCGCCGCCGGGGAGCATGGCGGTGTGGAGTGTTTCTCCATACCGGCTGAGCTGCAACTGTGCAAAAGACATATGGCAATCATCGGGAAGCTGAACGTTCTGCACGGCCATGCGTATACCTTGGCTCCGCACCACGCACTCAGCTAACGCAAAGCGATTACCGCCCAAAACCAACGAGATTTGAAATGACGCAGGCAGCTCTTCTGGCGCGCATCCAAACAGCTGCGCGACTAGGACGGGCGTGCTTGTGGGCAGTACTTCTACCCTGGTCTCAAGAACGCATGAGCCGTCAGCATCGAAGCTCAGCTGTCGTCGCATCCAAAAGGGTATACGGCGATCACATCGCTCAGTTTCACCCGCTTCGCGTACCAAGCCACGAAGCAGTTGTGATGCTGCTTCCCCGTCTATGCGCAGCGGGAATTCGTCGGCCCATTCAGGATAGGCTCGCTGAAGAGACATGATGGGATCATCGGCATCTTTGAGCGCGTAGCGCGAGCGCAAATCCTTGACGACTTCTACCACTTTGCCCAACAAGTCGTAGATCGCAGGTTGACGATAGCTTCGAGGAAGAAGAGGGTGCAGGCTTTGGACTTCAGCCCGTATTGCGGCTGAGGACAGGTCGAATGAAATAGTCTGACGCAGCACCGCATGAAGGAGGCGAGACACGTTTCCTTGCGCAGTCTCAATCAAGCGAAGGGGAAGCCCGCCCTGAATGGCTACCTCACCAATATACCGCTTGCCTGCATTCATTTCGCTTGTGAGATGCCAATACTTTCTGCCCGATGCAACTAGCTGCTGAATACGTTGATGCGACGGTACGGACATATTGATGCTATCGAACAGTGGCTTCCATGCCCAAGCGCCGCCGCCATAGCATCGCTTCCACCATTCTGCCGCATAGAGTAACCAGCATGCTGCGTAAGCTGCAGACTCGCTGAGGTGATAGAGCTCTGCGGCATGGTGTCTGAGCTCAATGCCAAGCGATGCAAACTCATTATCTGAGACCTTCAGCGAATAAAGTGAGGAACCTGTCGGTTGCTCAACTCCTCGTGCACTGCAAAACGCCCGAAGCCAGTTTCGCAGTTCAGCCCGCGTCACAACACTCGATTCCATTCGTCCCTATCCTCTTCACCGGTTAAGCAAGCTGGCACTATGCTAGCGACAAGATCGCAGCGCTACTACGCCCATTTTCAGGAAAAAATCTTGAGCACGGACTAATTCCCTCAGAGGCGGACACAGTCCTGCATCCATTTGGGTGTGGCCTGCGACATTCCGCTTGAGCTCATCTGCAGTATTAAGAACGCCAGCATTGCGAAGCCAAATCGCCCCTAGCTGTGGGAGCTCCCTGAATGATCTGGCGTCGCTATTCACTGTACTCTCCATAGTTTGGAGCATCCGTGTGTTAAGTCCGATTACGTGCGCTAAGCTGTCGACATTGTGCTCATTCAATCTCAAAAAGGACTCGGTAATGAAATCGAAAGAGCAAACTCGGCTCGTCACCCATAATGGCATCCAGTTTTGTGGGCAACAGTACACCCACGCACCCCGCGGCTCGCTTCTCCCTAACGGGGTATCAGTCCGTTCCAGCCCCAACGATTTGACGGCAATACACGTCACGTGCAGCGGCAAGACTCACCGGGTAGCAACACAAGATAACGAAATCGTATAGATGACGGCTCAGCCCTTGATCACCTCAGCGGCCCCGACCGATCGCGCGAATGCAACCGCAGCCTCTATATCTAGGGAGATCGATGCAAAGGACTTCATGAGCAGTGCTTCAGGCAATGCCCAATCCCATTTCTCTCGGTTCATGTTTTCGACGTCAGCAAGAATTGTGGGCAAATCGCAGATGTCTAGTTTCGCGACAATACCCAGGGCTGCTTTCGCATGTTCAAGACCGGTGCCGATCTCAAGGAACAAGCCTGCGCTCTCACATGGAGTACCCACGTGGTTGAGCAGCAAACGCAAAGCGTCATTTGCATAATCGCCCAACCAGCTCACTAGGTAACACTTGCCCCCAGCTTCGACCAGATAGCGATCGGCGAGCCCCAGCCCGCCGAACAATGTCCTGGCCTCATTCAGCAGTTGCTGACCTCCGGAGTCGAGGAACGGGCAGGGCGTAGACTCAGCGAGCACCGCTCGCATTTCTGCTCGTACAGTGTCGTGAACCATGGCCCCCAAGCCATCGAAGCTGGGTGGAGCGCCCGCTCGTGCCGCTGAGACCATGATCACTTTTGCCTGCAGATCTACATCCCTGACTTGCCATCTGCGGCCACCGAAAATGATGCGCTGATCTTTAGTCAGGGGGCGACTGACAGGCACCGATCCGAGGGTCTTGCCTTCGCACACCAGACGAAACTCTTCATCACTGGTAAACGCGCTGTAGAACTCATAGTGGTTGATCATGCGCTCGCCGATCACTCCAGGGAGCAGTAACCCAGAGCTGTCCTGAACAATTAGTTCGTGCTCACCCAGAGCTTTGAGCAGGGCAATGAAGTCCGATTTGTCGATGGTTTTAAAAGCACCCTCGGCAACCAGGCTCTTCCACAGGTCGCCAGCCGACGCACCACCTGACTGGGCGATGATAGACAGGGTTTGCTGTACCAGTGTTGAGGCGTGGATGCCCTGAGCCCGTGGCGGCTCGAACCAGCCGCGGGACAGCAGTCTGATCATCGCGATGGTCTGAACAAGACTTTGGCGCAACTGGTCGGACAGACTCGATCCATCCTTCAATGGAGATTCTTTGCAGTAGACGCGAAGCGTGGCTTTTTCACCGGCTCGTCTTCCTGATCGACCTAGTCGCTGTCTGAGACTGGCTACCGATGGAGGAGAGCCAATCTGAGCGACCGTCTTGATGTTGCCAATGTCGATGCCGAGCTCAAGGGTGGTGGTGCAGATAGCGGATGCGGCGTGAGTTCCAGCCTTCAGGGCTTGCTCAGCTTGTTCTCGCAGGTCTTTCGAAAGGCTGCCGTGATGGGGCCAGAACTCATTGGGAACGCCATTGTGCTCGCAACGCCGGCGCAACTGATCGGCATACCACTCCACCTGTGCACGACTGTTTGGAAAAATCAGGTTGTTGCTGCCGCGCAGCACTTTGTAGAGGTGGTCGGCGATAGCGAAATCTGGACTGGCTTTGTCTTCTTCCTCATCCGCCTCACCGTCTCCTTTGGATTGATCTTCATTTTGGCTGTCGGGGGCAGGGGGGACGGTTTTGAGCAGATGGCTCATCGGTGGCTGGATGTACCCACGAACCTGTACCTGGATCTCCTGATTCGAGTTTTTCGACTCAATCACCGTGACGTGATTGGCTGCGCCCGGGCGCAGAAACTCAGATCCCAGCCTCATATCTCCAAGTGTCGCGGAAAGGCCCACACGAGGAAGCTTCCGACCTGCTATTAGTTCGACTCGGTGCATCAACGATTGAAGTTGCTTACCACGCTCACTGCCTATGAAGGCGTGGAGCTCGTCCACCACGATGTAACGCAGGTTCTGAAATATTCCTGGCAGACTTGAGCCCCGATTGACGAACAGCGCCTCCAGCGACTCAGGGGTAATCAGCAGAACACCTTCAGGCGACTTGAGGAATCGGTGCTTCCTGCTGGAGGAGATATCGCCGTGCCAGGCCACTACTGGAATTTCCAACTGCTCACACAGTCGGTCGAGCCTGCCCCATTGATCGTTTATGAGAGCCTTTAAGGGGCTGATGTACAACACGGCCCCAGGCGGATCGTTACGGTTCAGCAGGTTTGTCAGGATCGGAAGAAACGCAGCCTCAGTCTTGCCGGCCGCGGTGGCAGCCGCGATGATGACGTCCTGATCTGCGTCCACCAATACGGGTACCGCACGCTCCTGGGCGTCACGCAGCGTCGTCCAGCCTTCTTGCCAGATCCATCGCTGAATGCGGCTTTCCAGCAACTCGAAACCTGTTGAATCAGAGTTTGAAGGTGGTAAGTTCGTCATCAGACTCAACCTGAGTATCGGCTTCGCCGCCAAAGTCCTTTGGTACTTCAACCGCACCAAGCAGTGGTCTCCAATCGGAGCCTGGATTTTGGTCGAGAATTGCGAGCAGGTTGATGAACGCTGTGATCGTGGTGCGCGGTGTCCGGAAGTACGCCTCTCCCAATCGTTGATTACAGTGCGCCATGAACAGCGGCAGCGCCTCGTCTGGAAGCAAATATTTCTCTGCATCGCCGCCGGCGTAGACGTGACGAAGCTTCTGCAGCAGCACGTAGAAATCTTCGGGTGTCAGACTGGTCAGACGGATCACGGGGCCTGAAAGATCCACCAAACCAGTCTTGGCAAACGAGTTCTCTGCAAGTCTGGATTGGAGGGCAGGGTAGCTAAACAGGCCTCTGCGAGTGTCCATCAGAAACTCAGGCGTGCCGCCCAGCACAAAACCAAGCCCCTCTGACGAACCCTGTAGGGAGTCGTTCAGGATACGCAGGATCTGCTCATAGTTGGCATTTCGAGCTTGAGTATTCGCAAGCTTGTAGAGGTTCACCAACTCGTCCAGGCAGATCATCAATCCACCAAACCCCGCGAGCCGAACGAACCGGGACAACAGCTTAAGTTGATCGTAGACGGAGGCGTCGTCGATGATCGTGCGAACACCCAATGCGGCCCTGGCATCAGTCTTGGTGGTGAATTCTCCACGAAGCCAACGAATAGCGTCGGCTTTGAGCTGTTCATTACCTTCGTCGAAACCTCGGCAATATGCGGCGATGACTTCGGCGAAGTCGTAACCGTTGACCATCTCGGTCAACTCGCTGAGGTGACGGCGAATGATTGCCTCGCTCTCGACGCCTTCGGTTTTGGCTTGTGTCTTGGCCTGGGAAATGAATTTCTCAACGATACCTTGCATCGCGCCACCGTCAGGCTTGGTGCGCGTCGACATGTTTTTGGCCAGTTCAGAGTACAGCGAACGAGCCTGCCCACCCGTTGCGTGAAGCCTGCGATCGGGGTTGAGATCTGCGTGCATGGTGACGAGTTTTCTCTCCATAGCGATCGCTCGTACCAGGTTCAGAAAGAACGTTTTCCCCGCACCATATTCACCGATGACCACTCGAAAGGCAGAGCCGCTGTCGACCAGGCGATCCACATCCTTGATCAGCGCATCGAGCTCACCGACCCGGCCAACCTGAATGAGATGCTGTCCTACACGAGGTACTACCCCCGCACGTAGGGATTGAATTACCGCATCGCGATCCTTTGCTCTGATGGCGCTCATAGGGCTAGCTCTTCCAAAATGTCTGCATTGATTTCTACAGGGTCGTCACCTTCGGTGACTGGCATATTGAAGCGATCAAACCCCATATCGTTAATTTGCTCCAGCGCGCCATCGAGCATCAGTTCCATGTCGCTGGCGGCTTCCTCCAACTCAGAACGACTCCACTCCGTCCGCGACACCAACAGGCGCAGGAAAGCAGAGTGTTCCAAGTCAAGACCAGGGATGTCAGAGCTGGTTACTTGCTCATCGACACGTCCGGCCTCGATACCAGCAGCACTCTCGGAGGTATTTGCGGGGGCTGAGCTGATAGGCGAATCGCTAAAGTGATCGTCAGTCTGATCTTCGGTAAACACCTGGGCGAGGAGGGCAGATACGGCTGCTGTCTCCCGTTGCAACTGAGCGATGCGCTCATGATCAAGGGTGAAGCCGCCGTTCGCCTGCTGAGTAGCTCCTTTGACCGCAGTATCCGGTTGCTGGGCTTCTGGGCCAGCTGCTTTGATGGATGCCATCGATGAACCGGCCGCGGCACCGTGCAGATCGCTGTATAGCAGTTGGCTGTCTAACTGAAGCGTCTTGTAAACGCGCTCAAGTAGCTTCACTTCCGATGGGCTCACCGTCCCATCGGCTTGCGCGAGGTGGGCTAGAAAACTTGCGATGGTGCGCTTGGCGTCGATCGGCAATGGATCGAGTCGTTTCTTCAAACTGGCCAGTGTCGGTGGCTGCTGTAGCTGGATTTGAAGGTGAGCCTTCAGGCGCTTTTGGTGTGCAACGCTCAGATGGCTCCATGAGTCGATGTGGCCAGACAGTAAAGCTACTTCTTCATGCGAAGTGTCTCCATCTGCAGCCGCAACCGCACTGGCCAGATCCAACGTAACGGATGCGGCGTTGTACGCAGGGGTTGCTCGCAGCGCACCGTCCTCTGGTTGCGTGACGAACAGCGCAATCCTGTCCTCTGCTTTTGGGGTTCTGCTGCCGGCCAGCACATCAGGCTCCATGCCGATCTGCTTCGACTCAAGCGCGCGAGCCAACGCAAGGACTTTGTCCCTCGACAAGGGCCCAGCGCTTTTGAAACGTCCTGCCAACTCGCCAAAGCTCATGATGATCATGTCATCGCCAATCTTGGCTTCCAGGTCATCCAGCTCTGCTCGCGCAGACTGCGGCCACAGCATGACCGGCAGCTGGAGCAGGCCTTCCAGGGTATTTGCTGCTTCTGGATTGCGCCCGAGGTATCGGCTGTATGGCTCCAACTCCAACGTACATACTTCGACCAGGCGCTGGACGATCTTGCGCGTTCCCGATGTCGCCATAACGTCCGGCAGATCACCGATAGATGTTGCAGGTACACGCAGTGCTGCCGAAGCAGGTCGATAGCTCGCTTTGAGCTTGGTTTTGTTCTGCGGGAGTAGCAGTCCTTTGGGATGGAAGCTGTCGTAGCGGAGTTTGAACAAGCTCGCGAACACGTCACCGCATCGCGTGACGGGCGTGCGCTTGCTGATGTTGGGATCTCCCAACGCCCAGGCATGCGCCCAGTCAGCGTCCATAGGATGTTTATTGACTGCGTGCTGTCCTAGAGCGATCCGTAGCGGCAATGGCATTTCGTAGCCAATTGGTGCCACTTCAGGAGGCCGACCGAGGTAGAGGTTTGAATCAGCTGCCGAGCCCCCGATATGACTGAGCAACCCGGTTGCGTAGCCTCGGAATGACCTGTTGTCCCCATAAAGATCGAGTAGGCGGTGAACCTCGGTAATGATCGTCGGGATTTCTGCGCTTGCCGTTAAATCGTCCTGAGCGTCAAGCAACGCCCGGCGCTCTAGCCCATAGAAGAACAAGAAAACGTAGCCAGTATCTGCCTCAGGGTCATTACGTCCACCAGCGAGCCACTGCAGGTAGCCACGTCTAGCCTCAGGGGAAATGGAGTGATAGCTCGGCCAGTAGGGCATCAACCTCTCTTGTACGTCGACGTGCGATTTTGCAATCCGCAGCTTCGGGTTAATCAGGGAAGGCTCTTGCGCGTCGTAGCTACCGAGAACATCGCCGACATACATTAGGCCGCCGGGGATGCTGAACTCGGCAACGGTCACCGTTTCTCCAGCGGGTATCCATTTTGCGTTGGGGCGTTGAGAAACTGGTTCCGGGATTCGGAACTCAGGAAGAGAGACCACCTCTACCTGCACGCTATAAAATTCGGGCTCTGCTTGCGTCGATTTGTGGGGAGTAGCGACTTCTGAAAGCGAAAACGACAGCGCATTGTCTCTGCGATCTGTCTGCGAAACCTTCTTGGTAGTTTTCTGCTTCGGAGCTTGGTAGGCCTGTTGCGATGCTTGGCGTGCACTTCTTTTAGCAGCTAGCCAGCCGATTCCACCGACGATCGCGACGACGGCGGCAACAATGCCGATTGCTATCCAGGCGCTCTTAGGAACGGAGGCGATTGCACCTCCAACCAACACGAGACCGAACAGAATACCGTTGCCGGCGGCGTTACCCGACTTCTTCCTTGCCATTTACTATCTACCCTGAAAGTTTTACATGCTGGCTGAATGTCAGTATCCGATAATTCTTCCTGTAAAACCACGAAACACCCGTGCATTCAGTCGGAAGCGCTCAGAGATCGGGACGTACAACATTTGACGTGGCTGATGCACGCGATTGGGCACCAGACGAAATCAGGGTTAGGTGGGGAGGGCGGTGAAGGCTTGCACCGGTTCGAGCAACTCGTTGAGGATCAAGCCCTTGTTGCAGGATGCGGCCTCAGCAGATGAAGTCAACTGTCAGCACGGCCGCGTCGAAAATGAACGCCGCACCTTCACCATCTTCGTAGATGAATTTGTCGCAGGCTGCCACGTAGGGCCTTGGATTTTTCGCTTCATCAAAGCCGTGAACGGTCAGGCCTTGTTCGCGTGACCGTGAAGCCAGTCGAGAAAAAAACACTGTCACTTGCAACCAGACAAAACCGATCTGACGCTGGTGACACCGTACTTAGCTATCTCCTCAAACACGCAAGCGTCCCGTGAAGGCATATTGGGAGGGGCGTTCGAACGGTTTCAGTAAGCAGAGCGCGCAGGCGTGAGGATGAGCGCCCGGAGGGCCGAGACACGACCGCCAGGTCGGGGCTCGGTGCACGCCAGCCGCCCCCTTTGGGGGCACGCCAAAAAATTTGCCAGCGCAAAGGCTGTAGAGGAGGGTGCAAGTCCCTCAATGTCGGTTCCACGGTGGCCGAGGCAATCGACTTGCTCAACGCCTAATGCGTAGGCGGCCGGCCATGTGCCGTCAGTGGGACTGAAACCAGTGGGTATTCGACATATCTTGGCGAATGCCAATATCTGGCCAAACGTTGGCTTTCTTCCCGACATCCCGCGAGACAAGACTCTTGGGAATCAGGCCGGCATGCTTCGCCGATTCACGCAGCTCAACGAATGTGAGCGAAGCACCGGGGTCAAGCTTGTCTGACCCTCTCCAATGCAGTCGAGCCGATGCAGGTCGGGCCCGGAGTACCTGCAAGATATTGGCGGTAAACTCGCTGAAGTTCTCGATCAGGCTCCCATAGCCATAAGCATCGACGTCACGGTGCAACGGAATCAAGAAGCTATGAGCATTCACTAATCGGTCGCGCTGGTGTCGGAATTGCGCATAGCGTTGGAAGTAGGGCAGGAACTGAACAGAAAGCTGGAACCACCGGCCAGGATAAAGCGGACTTTCGAACAGTCCGGGGCCCTTGGCAAATGCGAACCGTGAGGCCAGATAGGCGCTGGCAAAATCAGTTTTGGGCTGATTTTGGATGGGGTCGGTTGCCTGGAAGTCCCGGGGCTTGAAATACGAGAACGTAGGCTTGATGGTCTGCGTTGCACCGAGCGCCCGCATGGGTATGTCCGAGTGGCTTGCCACAGCGGCGATGAACAAAAACGGTTCAGTTTTCTCACTGTAGTTTGCGAGTGACTCGGCGATTCCCATCAGGTCGGAGAGTTGTTCTGGCGTGAAGATAGTCCGGCGTTTTTCGGCACGGGCGTCAAAATCTTTCGGCAATAAATCTTTGAAAGGATTTGGAGCGCCGGCGTTTTGGTTTTGGTTGCCGCTAGAGTCAGCGATCGACTTGGAGCCCGACAGAGACTCTGCAAAGGCGAAATACTCCCGTCCATGAGTGATGAACCAGTTCCGATGATGCTTTGAGCTCAGCCCAGGGTCATCGCCCGAGAGAGTCTGCCGGATGATCGGACGCCATAGTGGATCGAGGGGTTTATCCGCGAAGTTCCCTCGGGTCTTTTTGGAGTACCGACTACAGCCCGGGGTCGTTACCCAAGCGATCGGCGGCCTCATGATGAACTCTATAAAAGCTATAGCGTCGTCACTTTCCCAGTTATCTAGAGCCTTCCCGCGGATTGACCAACTCCAATGCATCATCGACTCGACGATCGGGCAAAGCTTCTTGTAGTGACGTTCTTCGAATCCAGGCTGCTCAGATTTGTTTACGAGAAAGCTCATACCTGTTTGCCAGGTGTTAAGCGCATTCAGGTGCTCGGGAACTGCCTCCAAGCGGCGCCGGACTTCCAGGTTTATCGGGCGCTCAGCTTGAACATGGTCATTGAGTAAACCAAGGGGTGGGAACAGAGGATAAGGAACTGAAGGCTCAATCATGGATTGTAAGTCCTGTGCGAACGCGTGACCGTTTTCAACTGAGCGGTGACTGATCGACCTGGTTAGCTGGGCTAGCAAGTCGTGGGAGCCAAGTCAGCGCAGTGTGCTGAATCGTCACGATAGGATTCGTGGTGACGACTCATAACGGAGTTGGTGCCGTAGCGCTGTCAACGAACCGGGGCATCGCGTCGCAAAGTTCGCCTGTGGAAACCACAAGCGCCGAACGGTCGGCCAGTGCTTCACAAGAAGCCTACACTTAAGAAGTCAGGACGACAAAGAACACGTTAGCGAGTGTGAGGCTGGTCTTAAGCGAAAATAGTTGGTGGCTTTGTACAACATGTGGAGTCTGGTTTTTAAATCTGAAGAACCAGTAAGCAGAGCCTCAAAAAACTCGAAAGCTAAGGAGGTAGGGTGCAGAACTCGTTGATTTGGTTGGATTCTGGTAATTCGAGGCAAACCACGGTTTTTAGGTACTGGTGACACTTACATGCGTTATGAACATAGGATGCGATTTAACATAATATACATTATGCGTAATACCATATACGCCCATCAGGGTCGTTGCAGGCCAGATTTCAAATCTCACAAAGCCTATTTTCCCTCTACCAATGGCAACCCCCGCAATCCTCATCTTTACTCGCTTCACGGACGCCATCCCCTCATGAGGCTATGCATGAAGCAACTCGCCGCTGTGCTTTTATCTTCGTTGCTACTATCGGGCTGTGATGTCAGCTTCAACAAGAACCCACCCAAGGTCACTGCATCCGAACCGGCCACCGAACAACAACAGCGTGATGTGTTCAACGCTACGGTCGAGTTTTTGCGGCTGCTCGATTCAGGCAGTGTCGATCAGACTTGGCCGGTTACCAGTCCGTTGCTCAAGGCGACGACGTCCGAGGCGGTCTGGACTAACGGGATCAAGGCTATGCGTGTTGGGCTTGGTACGTTTGTTGAGCGCAATTCCGCACAGATCGGGTTCACTACCCAGATGCCAGATGCACCGGCTGGCAGTTATGCGGTGGTTGAGTGTGTCACCACGTTCAGCAGCGGGCCCGCAACGGAAAAAGTAGTGCTTCGCGAGGATGACGGCCAATGGCGTGTGGCCGGTTATTCCGTCAACAAACGCCTGTTCAGCCTCGGTGACAGGGACAAGAAAGCGCCCTGACCTGCCCGCTCTGATATTCAATATAATTATAACTAAACTAAATAGTCATTTAGTTTAGTTATATGCGGAGCCCTAACCTACAACCGGAACCGATCCACCGACTGCGACAGCTCCCCCGCCAACGACGACAACTCGTCCGTGGTCGTCGCCGTCGCTGCGATCACTCGGCTGTTACTCTCCGACATGCCCGCAATCATCTCCACCTGGTGCGCGATCTCGTTGCTGGCCAGGCTTTGCTCGCCGATTGTGCGGGAGATGTCGTTGACCAACTCCGTGGTGTTCAACGTGGCTTGCAGGATCTCGCGGATCGCCCGTTCGACTTCGGCGGTCACGGCCATGCCTTTGTCTACCTGGGCGACGCCCTCCTCCATGCTGGTCACGGCTTCCCGGGTGTTTTGCTGGATGCGTCCGACCATGCTGGCGATTTCCTGGGTCGATGCGCTGGTGCGGGCGGCCAGGCTGCGCACTTCGTCGGCGACCACGGCAAAGCCGCGCCCTTGTTCGCCGGCACGGGCCGCTTCGATTGCGGCATTCAAAGCCAGCAGGTTGGTTTGGTCGGCGATGCCCTTGATGACCTGGATGATGCTGAAAATCGCCTCTGACTCCTTGTCCAGCGTGCGGATAACCTGTGCCGACTGCTGCGCCGAGCGGGCAATGCCATCCATGTCACTGACGACCTGGTGAATCACCCGGCCGCCGTCCTTGGCCAGGGTTTCGGCCTGGTTGGCCATCGCCAGCGCGCGGCCGGCATGGCGGGTGATTTCCTCGATGCTGGCGGTCATTTCACTGGCTGCCGCAGCCATGGTGCTGGCAGCCGCACTTTGTTGTTGACTGCTGCCGGCCACTTCATGGCAGCCCCGGCTCAGGTGCTCGCTCTTGCCGTTGACACCGTGGGCGTTGCTGCGCACCACTTCGATCATGCCGCGCAAATCACGTTGCATGGTGGCAAGGCTGCGAATCAAGGCGCTGGCCTCATCTTTGCGTTTAGGCTCGACAATCGGCTCGCTCAAATTGCCCCGGGCGATGCTGGCGGCAATGCGGCTTGCGGTCTGCAACGGGCCCATGATGCTCAGGATTACCCAGCGGCCCTGAGCCAAGAGCAACAACAGGCTGGCGATCAATACCGCGCCCAAGGTGAAGTTGGCGTTCGCAATGGTCTGGCGTGTGCCCGCGCTGGTCTGCTGGGTGTTGCTTTCGATCAGTTCGCTGAGGCTCGCCATTTGATCTTCAAGCTGGCTGAAGGCGCTGTTGAAGGTCGTCAATTGTTCGCGGGCGGCCTCGGGATCCTTCAGGGCCAGGGCAACAATGCGCTCGCCGGTGCTGATGTAGGTGTCGAGGCTGGGTTTGATTTGTTCCAGGCTGGCCCTGAGCGAATCGTCCAGTGGCAGCTTGAGATTATCCGCCAAGACCTGGCGAAAGTGCTCGGCGTGTTCCTGCAAGGCGCTGTTGACCTCGGCTGGGGTGCTGGTGCTTTTACCCAACCCCACCAACATGGCCGACAACACATCGGCGCGCAGGGCGTCGTGCATCATGTCGGCTTCCATGTGGTTGCGCAGTACCGTCATGCTCACTTCGTTTTCTTGCACGGCGTTGCCCATCCGCGCGTTTCCCACGTAACTGGCCAGGCTCATAATCAGCGCCGTGACCAAGCCTGTGGCAATCAACAGCATCAAGCGAAGTTTGATCGTCATGCGGGTGTCCCCATGCCTGGCTGCCAGTTGGGCTGCGCCTGTACTGTTATCGGCATCAGCTGTTGGATATTGAAGCCCAAGTTTGCGGATATGCACGAATCCCTTAAGCTGACTGCCCCTTGCTCCGCCCGGAACCGCCCATGTCTCGAAGCATCGCCCACCTCGCCCTGTTACTGGGCTTGATTACGGCTGTCGGCCCCTTTGCCATCGACATCTACCTGCCCGCCCTCCCCACCCTCGGCGCCAGCCTGCACGCCTCGCCGGCAGCGGTGCAGATGAGCCTGACGGTGTTTTTCATGATTATCGGCGTGTGCCAGCTGTTCTACGGGCCGATCAGTGATGTGTTCGGGCGCAAGCCGCCCATTTATGCCGGGCTGGTGATCTTTGCGATTGGCAGCGTGGGCTGCGCGTTGGCGCCGACCATTGAAGTGCTGATCGGCTTTCGTGCCGTGCAAGCGTTTGGCGCCTGTGCCGGGATGGTGATTCCCCGGGCGATTGTGCGCGACCTGTACACCGGCCATGAAGCCGCGCGCCTGATGGCGTTGCTGATGCTGGTGATGAGTGTGTCGCCGATTCTGGCGCCATTGGCCGGCAGCCTGGTGATTTCGATCTGGAGCTGGCGTGAGGTGTTTGCCGTCCTCGCCGTGGTGGCCCTGGCCTGCCTGGTGATGACCATCGTGCAACTGCCCGAAACCCATCCCGCCGAGCGGCGCCTGGGCAAAAACCTGGGCAACGCGTTTGGCAGCTACGGCGCGCTGCTGCGTGACCCGGTGTTTACCGGCCTGTCAGTGGTCAGCGGTTTTGGGCTCGCGACGTTCTTTGTGTTTATCGGCAGCGCGCCGTTTGTGTACATCGAGTATTTCGGCCTGACACCGACGCAATTCAGCCTGTGCTTTGCCCTCAACGCGGCGTCGTTCTTTGCCATGAGCCAGCTGACCGCACGCCTCAGCGCGCGCTTTGGTTTGGCGCCGCTGATTCGCGGGTCGGTGATTGCAGTGACGGTGGTCTTGGCCGCACTGGCAATGACCACGTTGTGGATCGACAGCCTGGGCGTGATGATGACGCTGCTGTTTATCGGCTTCGGGTTCCTCGGCCTGCTGCTGCCGGCGGCCGGGGTATTGTCCCTGGAGGATCATGGCGCGGTGGCGGGTTCGGCGTCGGCGTTGCTGGGGGCGATCCAGATGATCGTGGCGGCGGTGTCGATGACGGTAGTCGGTGTGTTCGCCGACCATACGCCGGCGCCGATGTTGATTGGCATCGCGCTGTGCGCCATTGCGGCGATGCTCACCACGCTGTGGACGTTGCGCCGTTTGCCGGCGCATCTGGCGAGTGTGCCGCCCTCCTCCTGAGTCAATGTGGGAATACCATCCCTTGTGGGAGCGGGCTTGTGTGGGAGCGGGCTTGCTCGCGAAGGCGGCGTGTCAGCTAATGCATGTTTGACTGA
>NZ_JANLGL010000029.1:0-44069 GCF_024655625.1 Pseudomonas sp. 18.1.10 | reverse complement strand
AGCCAATGCATCAGGTGACTGATTCACCGCATTCGCGAGCAAGCCCGCTCCCACATTTTTGACTTTGATTGTTCAGAAAAATCTCGTCCGACTCAATCCCGCGCCAACGCCTCAATCGGGTCCAACCGCGCCGCATTCCGCGCCGGCACAAACCCAAACACAATGCCGATCAACGTCGAACAGGCAAACGCCGTCACCACCGAGCCCAGGGAAAACACCATTTCCCACTCCTTCACAAACAGCGAAAACAACCCGCCCAACGCATACGACAGCGCGATCCCGATGATCCCGCCGATCAAGCACACCATCACCGCCTCCACCAGGAACTGCTGGCGGATATCCGACTGCCGCGCCCCCACCGCCATGCGAATGCCGATCTCACGGGTGCGCTCCGTCACCGACACCAACATGATGTTCATCACCCCGATGCCGCCCACCAGCAAGGAAATCACCGCGATCAACGACAGCAGCAACGCCAGCGAGCGGCTGGTTTTCTGCACCGTCTGCATGATGCTGTCGAGGTTGTTGGTGAAGAAATCCTTAGTGCCGTGGCGTTGCAGCATCAGCTGGTTGACGTTGTCTTCCACCACCTTGCTCGGCTGGCCGTCCTTGATGCGCACGGTGATGCTGTCCAGATGGCGCTGCCCGAGCAAGCGCCCCGCCGCCGTTTCGTAAGGCACCCACACGTTCAACGCCTTGCTCGCGGCAAACATGTTCTTGTTGTCGGCGGTCACGCCAATCACCGTGCACGGCAGGTTGCCCACCAGGATCACCTGGCCCAACGGGTCAACGTTGGGCCCAAACAGGCGCTGGCGGGTGTTGTGGTCGATCACCACCACTTGCGCCTGGCGCCGCGCGTCGCTTTCGCTGAAGGCGATGCCGGCTTCGAGTTTGAGGCCCTTGACCTTGAAATAACGTTCGCTGACGCCATTGACCTGCGCATCCAGGTCGATATTGCCAAAGCGCAGCAACAGGTGGCGGCCCACCACCGGCGTGGCGCTGTCCACGTAATACAGCTGGTTCAACGCGTCCACATCCGAGGGCAGCAACGTCTCGATGGCCGACGCGCGGCTGTCGCCAAAACTGCTGCCGGGAAAGATATCGATGGTGTTGCTGCCAATCGCCTGGATGTCCTTGAGCACATAGCGCTTGGCGCCTTCGCCGATGGCCGAGATCGACACCACCGAGGTGATGCCGATGACAATCCCGAGCATGGTCAGCAAAGTGCGCATGCGGTGGGACACCAGCGCGACCCAGGCCATGTTGAACGCTTCCTTGAACAACCCCAGGCTCGCCACCAGGCGTCGCGCGCCGCTGCGCTTGGGTTCAATCGGCGCTTCGCCGGGCAGCTCCAGGCCGGTATTGCGCGTGTCACTGACGATTTCACCGTCGCTGACCTCGACGATGCGCTGCGCGTTGGCCGCCACCTTGGGGTCATGGGTGACGATAATCACCGTGTGCCCGGCCGCATGCAGCTCGGCGAGGATCTGCATGACCTCCTTGCCACTCGCCGTGTCGAGGGCGCCGGTGGGTTCGTCGGCGAGGATCACTTCACCGCCGTTCATCAAGGCGCGGGCGATACTCACCCGCTGCTGCTGCCCGCCCGAGAGCTGGCTTGGGCGATGGCCGACATGCCCGGCCAGGCCCAGGCGCGCGAGCAACTCCCGCGCGCGGCTGTGGCGTTGGGTTTGCGGCGTGCCGGCGTAGATCGCCGGCATTTCCACGTTGTGCAACGCGCTCAGGTGCGTCAGCAAGTGGTAACGCTGGAAGATGAACCCGAAGTAGTCGCGGCGCAACTCGGCCAACTGCTCGTCGCCCAACGAGCGGGTCTCGATGCCGTTGATCTTGTAGCTGCCGGCCGTGGCGTAATCGAGGCCGCCGAGGATGTTCATCAGGGTGGACTTGCCCGAACCCGACGCGCCGATGATCGCCAGCATTTCCCCGGCCTCGATCGTCAGGTCGATGCCCTTGAGCGCAATGAACTCACGCTCGCCGGCCATGAAACTGCGGGTGATGCCCTTGAGTTCCAACAGTGGCTGGCTCATCCGTCAGTTCCCCGCCACGGCGGGCGTGGCGTCGCCGATCACCACGGTGTCGCCCTCGGCCAGGCCGTCGAGGATCTGCACCTTGACGTTGTTATTGATACCGGTCTGCACCTCACGCGCCTGCGCCCGCCCTTTGGCGTCGAGCACCCGCACGGCATAACGACCGTCGTTGTTGCGCGGGCCGAGCGCCGCCACCGGCACGATCAACGCCGCCTGGGCGGTGGCGAGCACGATGCGCACCTGGGCGGTCATGGCGATGCGCAGGCGATGGCCGGGGTTGGGCACGTCGAACAGCGCGTTATAGAACACAGCGGTGTTCTGCTTGGGCGTGCCGGCAGCCTGGGTTTCGAGGAAGTTCTGCGGCGCCGGCTCCGTACCGCGCAGCGTGGCGTAGTAGCGCTTGTCGGCCTCGCCGAGGATGGTGAAATACACCTTCTGGCCAGGGCTGATATGAATCACATCCGCCTCCGAGACCTGGGCCTTGACGGTCATGGTGTCCAGGTCCGCCAGCTTCAGCAGCACCGGCGCCAGTTGGCTGGCGATCACCGTCTGGCCTTCCTGGGTGACGATGCCGACCACGTCGCCATCGATGGGCGCGACGATCCGCGTGTAGGCCAGGTTGATCTTGGCGGTGTCGATCTGGATATGCGCGCTCTTGATCTGCGCATCCAGGGACAACAGGTTGGCCTGCTGCACCTGGAACGTCGATTCAGCGCTCTCGAAATCCTGGCGCGACACCGACTCGTCATCCTGCAAGCCCCTGTAGCGCTCATACACCGAGCGCGCCTGCCTGAGCTGCGCCGCCGTCGCGCGGCGCTGGGCCTGGAGGTTTTCTTCATCGACCTGGGCCTTGCGCAGGGTGTTCTGCAGGATCAACGGATCGATTTCCGCCAGCCACTGGCCCTGCTTCACCTTGTCGCCAACCTTGACCTTGAGCGACTTCAACTGCCCGGACACCTGGGCGCCGACGTCGACCTGCTTGATACCCTCCAGCAAACCGGTGGCCAACACGGCGTTTTCGATATCACCGCGCTCGGCCGTCGCGGTGAGGTACTGCGGGCCCTCGGCGGGGGCTTGCACGGTGTAGACAATCAGGCCAATGGCAATGGCCAACACGCTGAACAGACCCGCTTTGCGAAATTTTGAAGTGTGCATAAATGACCATAAACAAGGGGTGAAATGCGCTCTAGCGCGGGCACGGTTCAAAAATGTGGGAGCGGGCTTGCTCGCGAAAGCGGTGTGTCAGTCAAAGATGTTCCAACTGAACCACCGCATTCGCGAGCAAGTCGAATCGTCGCACCGCCGCTCCCACACTGGGTTCGGTGTACATCCGTCACGAAACGCCCTCTCGCACCACCGCACCTTGTAACCACCACTGGGCAAGCCCCTGCACATTCGGCGCCTTGAGCAAGGTGAAGTGATTGCCGCCGCCATACCACACCTCCAACTCCCTGCCCTGGCGGCGCCAGCCCTCGATCATCACGCCCTGCTCGCGCTGATTGCCCGCCGCATCCAATGCCGGGTCTTGCGCCAATACCAGGCGCACCACGCCGTCAAAGCGCCGCCCCGGCCGGTACACCGTGCGCAACGCCGCCCCATAGGTGCGCGCCGGCCCGTCCATCGCCGCCACACTGGCCCGCGCCGGCAACAAACCGACCGCGACCATGCCGGCATGCAAGCTTTGGCGCTGCGCCACCTCATCGCGCCCGGCGAAGTCCAGCGGGTCGATCCCCAACGACTTGCCCGCCGCCAACTGCATCGACTCGATCAAGCGCAGCAACGCCGCCGTGGTCGTGTACGCGCGGCCCGCACCACCCGGTGCTTCGCTGTCGATCACCGTGAGCGACGCCACCTCGCGCCCTTGCGCCTGCAACTGCAACGCCATCTCCAGCGCGACCCAGCCGCCAAACGAATGCCCGACCAGATGCACCGGGCCTTCAGCAGACTCCTGCGCCAGCGCCGCCAGATTCGCCCGCGCCGCCGCTTCCACCTGGCTGTGGGGCACCGCCTCGCCATCCAGGCCACGGGGCTGCAAGCCAAACAGCGGCCAGTCGCGCCCCAGGGCTTCGCTCAAGCCGACAAAACCGGTGACGCTGTCCCCCGCCCCCGGCACGCAGAACAGCGGCGCATGCCCGGCGCGCCCGCCCTGAATGCGCAGCAACGGTGAATGTGCCGCCTGCGCCACGGGCGTGCAGCTCGCCAGTGCCCCGGTGATTGCCTGGCCCAGCGCCTGGATATGCGGCGCCTGCATCATGCTCTGGTGATCGCCCGGCACTTGCACTTGGCATAATTGGCCCGGCACCAGCGCGGCCTCCCAGCCCAGGGAAACGCTACGCCGCGCCAACTCGGTGGGCCGCTCTTGCGCACTGAACAGATGCACCGTCATCGGCAACGGGAACAGGCTGTAGTGCGCCAGCGCATGCCCATGCCCGACTTCCCGTGCCAGGTAATGCGCCAGGTCGGCATCCGTCGCCGCCGCCATTTGCGCGTGCAGCAAGCCGACCGCGCGGCAGCGGTGCAGCAACTCGGCAAATTCCAGCTGGGCCATGTCCGCGTCCAACTGCCCAAGGCGCGCCAGCAAATCTGCCCGGTCCTGGCTTTTCCAGTACGCCGTGCACTGCAACAGCAACTGGCGCTTGAGCGCATCCGCCCCGCTCCAGCGCGCCTTGCCTTGGTCGGTCAGGCGCGGCACGTAGCTGTCGAGCAAACCGAGGAACGCGACCGGTTCATCCGCCCCCAGCAACTGCATCGCCACTTCGTAGGCCAGCACGCCGCCAAACGACCAGCCAGCCAACCGATACGGGCCATGGGGCTGGATGCCGCGGATCAAGCCGACCAACCGCGCGGCCAGGCCCTCCATGCTGTTCAGGTGCGGCTCGCCGAGGGCCACGCCTGGCAGGCCATAGATCGGATAGTCGCCGGGCAGATGCTGGCCCAGCGCCGGGAAATACACGTCCATGCCGCTGAATTCGTGGACCAGGAACAACGGCGCCTGGCTGCCAGCGCTGCGCACCGTGACCACCGGGCTGTCACCCAGCGGCGCGTCGCTGCGCTGGCGCAACAGCGCCGCGACGGCGGCCACATTGGCATGCTGGAACAGCTCGGCCAGGGACACCGGCAACCCCGCCTCCTCCAACACGTTCACCAGGCGGATCGCCAGCAACGAATGCCCGCCCAGCTCGAAAAAGCTGTCATGGCGCCCCACCTGTTCCAGCTTCAGCACCTCGGCCCAGTGCTGTGCCAGGGTTTGCTCCAGCGCATCGGCCGGTGCTTCGAATGCACGGCTGACCAGCGCCTGCAATGGCGGCACGGGCAAGGCCTTGCGATCCACCTTGCCATTGCCGGTCAGCGGCAACCGCGCCAGCGCCACATAGGCCGACGGCAGCATGTACTCCGGCAATTGCTCGAGCAGATGGGCACGCACCTGGTCGATCTCCAGGGGCTGCGCCGCCCAGGTGAAATACGCCACCAGGCGCTTGTCTCCCGGCACGTCCTCGCGGGCCAGCACCACCACGTCCTGGATGGCCGCCAAGGCGCCGAGACGCGCTTCAATCTCGCCCAGTTCGATACGGAAACCACGGATCTTCACCTGGTCGTCATTGCGCCCGATGCACTCCAGCAGACCGTCGGCCGTCCAGCGGCCAAGGTCGCCGGTGCGGTACAGCAGCGCGCCGCCATTGAACGGGTCGGCCACGAACTTCTCAGCGGTCAACGCGGGGCGATTCAAATAGCCCAGGGCCACGCCATCGCCACCGATGCAGATTTCCCCGGCCACGCCCAACGGCACGGGCTGCAAGTGCGCATCCAGCACATGCACCTGGGTGTTGGAGATCGGCCGGCCGACGGGCACGCTGTCGGCGTCAGCGGCCAACGCGCGCACTTCATGGGTGGTGGCGTAGGTGGTGCTTTCCGTCGGCCCGTAGCAATGCACCAGGCGCAATGCCGGCGCCCGCGCCAACAGGCGGCGAAACGCCGCCGGGTCGGCGCGCTCGCCGCCACACAGGAGGATGCGCAAACCCGCCAGGGCCTCGGGGATCAGTTGCACATAGTGGTTGAACAACGCGGTGGTCACGAACAGCACCGTCACCTCGGCCAGGGCCGCGCCGAACGCCACCGGGTCGAGCACGGTGGCGTGGTCGATCACCTGGATCTGCCCACCGTTGAGCAACGGGCCCCACACGTCCATGGTGCTGGCGTCGAACGCCGGGTTGGAAGCGAACGCCACGCGGTCGCTGGCATTGAAGTCGGCATAGCCATTGTTGAGCACCAGCCGCGTGATGCCGCGATGGGGCACCAACACGCCTTTGGGCGTGCCGGTGGAGCCGGAGGTGTACATGATGTACGCCACGCTCTCCGACGACTGCGACAGGCCGGGGTTGTGGCTCGGTTGCGGGTCGAGGGCCAGGGTGTCCAGGTCCAGGCGTTGAACCGCGCCATCGACCACGGCATCGCTGCGCGTCAACACGCAGGCGGCGGCACTGTCTTGCAGCATGAACCCCTGGCGCTCGGCGGGCGCGTGGATGTCCAGCGGCACATAGGCAGCCGCGCACTTCAGCACGGCGAGTTGGCTGACCAGTAGGTCCACGGAGCGCGGCAACAGCAGCGCAACGTTATCGCCGGCCCGCACCCCCAGCCCCAACAGGTGATGGGCCAGGCGGTTGGCGCGACGGTTCAGCTCGCCATAACTCAACCGTTGCGCGCCCTCCACCACGGCCAGCGCGTCAGGCCGCGCCTGGGCCTGGGCTTCGAACAGGCGCTGTACCGTGTGCTCCCGGGGGAACAGGCGCGTGGTGGCATTAAATCCGGCCAACCGCCGGCGCTCGGCAATCGACAGGATCGGCAAGTGGCCGATGGCAACCGCGCTGTCGTGCTCCAACGCCTGCACCAGTTGCTCCACGGCGGTGTGCAGGTAGTCGCAGAGACGCCGCGCACCCTGGCCCACGGCCGTCAAGGTGAACCCATCCGCCAGGTCATCGACACTCAGGGACACGCCGTAGTTGCTGTGTTCCTCGGCCTTGAGCACTTGAATCCCCTGCCAGCCCTGGCTGCCCACCGGCGCGGCACTGTGGCGATAGTTGAACAGCGTGCCAAACAACGGCGTGCCCACCGGC
Source organism: Pseudomonas sp. 18.1.10 (assembly GCF_024655625.1). Classification (NCBI taxonomy): domain Bacteria; kingdom Pseudomonadati; phylum Pseudomonadota; class Gammaproteobacteria; order Pseudomonadales; family Pseudomonadaceae; genus Pseudomonas; species Pseudomonas sp. 18.1.10. The sequence goes on along the minus strand of NZ_JANLGL010000029.1, from coordinate 36,913 downwards.
ACGCCGCTGCACCGCTGGGCCAGCGCGAGCGGCGCGTGTTCATGGCTGAGCAACTGGGTCAGGCGCCCGTGGGTGGCGCGCAACGCATCCAGTACGCTGTGCTCACCCAGATCGACCCGCAGCGGCAAGGTATTGATAAACACCCCGATGGCGCGCTCGGCGCCGTCACCACCGTGCAAACGGCCGAGCATCACCGTGCCGAACACCACCGGCTCGCGGCCCGCGACCTTGCCCAGCACATGGGCCCAGGCCAGGTGCATCAGGCTCGCGGCGCTCACGCCCGCTTGCCGTGCCTGCGCCCGCAGGCGCTGGCTCAACGGCGCATCAAGCTGGCGCTGGACGTGCTCGTCGGCGCCCAACGCTTCGACGGCGGTCGGCTCATCGATGGCGCCGAGCATCTCGCTAAAGAACGCCGCATGATCGTCCACACCCAGGCGGGTCTGGGCCACATAGTTGCGATACGGCACAGGCGCGCCGAGGGTGTGCGGGGTGCCCAGCAGGAACGCCTGCATCTCGTGTTGCAGGATGTCCAGGGCGATGTGGTCCATCACCAGGTGGTGGAACAGCAAGGTGGCGACCACGCGCTGCGGTTCCTCGGCGTACACCAGGCGCATCAACGGCGCCTGGGCCAGGTCCAGGCGTGGCGGCAACGGCCCCGTTTCCACGCGCAGCACGGCCTCGCGCCACACCACTTGCAGCGGTTCTTCCAGGCCCTCCCAATGGAACGATGAACGCAACGCGTCATGGCGCTGGATCACCGCCTGCAAGGCCTGGGCAAATGCGTCCAGACGCGCGCGACTGTCGAAGGCGAACTGCGCACGCAGCACATAGTCGTCGCGGCCCTGCGCGGCGCGATGGTGGTAGAGCATGCCGGCCTGCAATGGCGCCAGCGGGTAGATGTCCTGCACATTCGCCGCACCACCGGGGATGCAGGCAACCACACGGTCGATGGCCGCTTGCTCCAGGGTGATGAGCGCGAGCATGTCCGGGGTGATGTGCGTGCAATCGGGTGCAATACGATTGGCCGGCACCGCGACTTCGCGCCCGCCGCCCAGCGCGGCGGCCAACGCCGCCAACGTCGGCTGGGCAAACAACACTTTCACATCCGCCGACAGCCCGAGGCGGCGCATGCGCCCCACCAGGCTCACCGCCAACAGCGAATGGCCGCCCAGCGCGAAGAAGTCGTCGTGACGCCCCACCCGCTGCACATTGAGCAATTCGGCCCACAGGCTGGCCAGGGCGATTTCCGTATCGCCCTGGGGCGCTTCGTAGTCGCGGACCAGCACCGCATCCGCGCCCGGTGCGGGCAAGGCCTTGCGGTCGAGCTTGCCGTTGGGGCTCAGGGGCAGCACGTCGAGGTGCACGAACAGCGCTGGCACCATGAACTCCGGCAGGTGCTGCAACAGGTGGGTGCGCAGGGCGTCGATCTCGCTGCGCACGCCGGTGTAATAGGCCACCAGGCGCTCGTCGCGGGCGATCACTGCGGCTTCATCGACGCCCAGATAGTCGATAAGACGGGCGTGGATTTCCCCCAGTTCGATGCGCAGGCCACGGATCTTGACCTGATCGTCATTGCGCCCCAGGTATTCAAGAGTGCCGTCGGGCAGATAGCGGCCGAGGTCACCCGTGCGGTACATGCGCGCGCCGGTGAACGGGTCCTTGAGGAAGCGTTCGGCCGTCAGCTCAGGCCGGTTCAGATACCCCCGCGCCACTTGCACACCGCCGATAAACAGTTCGCCAACCACCCCCAGCGGCACCGGTTGCAGTTGCCCGTCCAATACGTACATGCGCGTGTTGGCGATGGGTTTGCCGATGGGCGTGTTATCCGGCGTGACGGCGCCCGCGCAATGCCAGGCGGTCACATCCACCGCCGCTTCGGTCGGGCCATACAGGTTGTGCAGCTCGCTGCCCGGCAACTGCTGCTTGAAACGCCGCACCAAGCTGCCGGGCAAGGCTTCGCCGCTGCACATCACACGCACCAAGCCGGCGGCCTGGGCGATGTCGCCGTGGGCGAGGAACACATCGAGCATCGACGGCACGAAGTGCAGCGTGGTGATCTGCTCGGCCGCGATCACTTCGCACAGGTACAGCGGGTCTTTGTGCCCACCCGGGCGCGCCATGACCAACCGCGCGCCAGTGAACAGCGGCCAGAAAAATTCCCACACCGACACGTCGAAGCTGAACGGGGTTTTCTGCAAGACCGTGTCAGCGGCAGTCAGGCCGTAGGCGTCCTGCATCCACAGCAAGCGGTTGACCACACCTGCGTGGTCGTTGATTACGCCCTTGGGTTGGCCGGTGGAGCCGGAGGTGTAGATCACGTAGGCGCCCACGGCGCTGACCTGCGGGTTGTCGGTGGATTGCTGCAACCAGGTCGGTTGCTCCAGGTCGATCACCGCTACCGCGCCCAACAGCGCGCGCGTCGATGCCTGGGCCAGCACCACGACTGGCGCGCTGTCTGCAAGCATGTAGGCCAGGCGTTCTGGCGGATACGCCGGGTCCAGCGGCACATAGGCGGCGCCGGCCTTGAGGATCGCGTACAGGCCGACCACCATGTCCACGCCACGCTCCACGCAGATCGCCACCCGCGAATCCACCTGCACGCCCTGCGCCAGCAGGTGATGGGCCAACTGGTTGGCCCGTGCGTTCAGCTCGGCATAGGTCAACACAAGGTCGCCCGCCTTCAGCGCAATGGCTTGCGGCGTGCGGGCCACTTGCGCTTCGAACATCCTGTGCAAGGTCTGGTCGAGGTTGTAAGCCACTTCGGTCGCGTTGAATTCACCCAATAGCTGCTGGCGCTCACGCTCATCCACCAGCGGCGCATGCGCCAGCACCGCCTGATCGTTATCGACCATGGCCTGCAACACGCGGGTGAGGTAACCGGCATAACGGCGCACGGTGGCTTCATCGAACAAGGCCTGCGCATATTCCAGCGCGCCGAGAATGGCGCCCTGCACTTCGCCCAGGTCCAGGGACAGGTCGAACTTGGCGAAGTGGCTGTGTTCGACGATGCCTTCCAGCGCCAGGTCGCCCAAGGCCAGGGCCGGCGCGCTGCTGTCCTGCCAGGTGAGCAAGGTCTGGAACACCGGGCTGTGGGCCAGGCTGCGAGTGGGCCGGGTGATTTCCACCACTTGCTCGAACGGCAGGTCCTGATGGGCCTGGGCGGCCAGCGCCTGGGCCTTGACCCGCGCCAACAGCGCTTCGCTGCTCACGTCGCCCGAGGTGTCGATGCGCACCGCCAGGGTGTTGACGAACAGGCCGATCAGCCCTTCCACCTCGACGCGGTTGCGATTGGCCACGGGGGAGCCGATCACCAACTCCGACTGCCCGGACAGCCGCGTCAACAGCGACGCCCACGCCGTCATCAGGATCATGTAGAGCGTGGTGCCATGCCGTTGGCCTAGGGCCTTGAGCGCGGCCGTCAGGCGCTCATCCAGGCGCACCTCGACGCTGCTGCCGGCGTAGTCCTGCCGCGCCGGGCGCGGGCGGTCGGTGGGCAAGGTGAGCAACACCGGCGCACCGGCCAGCGCTTGCTGCCAGTAAGCGCTTTGCCGATGCAGCACTTCACCGCTGAGCCACAGGCGCTGCCACACCGCAAAGTCGCCGTACTGGATCGCCAGCGGCGGCAACGGGTCGGCTTGCCCAAGGCTGAACGCCTTGTACAACGCCATCAATTCGCGGGTGAGCACGCCCATGGAGCCGCCATCGGAGACGATATGGTGCAGGGTCAGCAACAGCACATGGTGATCGTCGGCCATCACGATCAAGCGCCCGCGCAGCAGCGGGCCGCGCTCCAGGTCGAACGGCGCGGACGCCTCGCCGTGGATCAACGCCTCCAGCGCCTGCTGCGGTTGCGCGTGGTGGCGCAGGTCCTGCACTTGCAGGGGCAGCACGTCTTCCGGTGGCAGGATCAGCACCCGCGCCTCGTCGCCGTGCTGGGCGAAGCGGCTGCGCAGGGTTTCATGCCGCGCGACAATCCGCGCCAGCGCCCGTTGCAGCGCCTCCACATGCAATTGCCCGCGCAAACGCAGGCCGATGGGAATGTTGTAGGCGGTGTTGGCCCCTTCCAGCAGCGCGAGGAACCACAGGCGTTGCTGGGCGAACGACAGCGGCACGGCGTCGTCGCGATTGGCCGGGAGGATGTCCGGCAAGGTGCTGCGCCCGGCGCTGGCCAATACGTCGGCGACGGCGGCCAGTTCGGCGTTGGCGAACAGGTCGCCGAGCAACAGCTCCACACCGAGGCGCTGGCGCACCTGCGAGACCATGCGCATCGCCAGCAGCGAATGCCCGCCCAGTTCGAAAAAGTGATCCCGTCGCCCTACGCGCTCAACCTGCAACACATCGGCCCAGATCTGCGCCAGCACGCTTTCGATCTCGCCCTCGGGCGCGGCGTACTCGCGGCTGAAGACGGCGGCCATGTCCGGCGCCGGCAGGGCCTTGCGGTCGAGCTTGCCGTTGGCGGTCAGGGGCAGTGCAGGCAGTTTTACGTAAGCTACCGGCACCAGAGTGTCCGGCAGGTGCGCCTGCAAGTGCGCGCGGATTTCGCCTACCGTCAGTGCGTCGAACTGCGGGTTCTCGGTGAAGTACGCCACCAAGCGTTCTTCGCGCACCAGCACCACCGCTTCCTGGACGCTGGGCAGTTGGTTGAGCTGGCTTTCGATTTCACCCAGTTCGATGCGCACCCCGCGAATCTTCACCTGATCGTCGTTGCGCCCCAGGTACTCCAGGTTGCCATCGGGCAACCAGCGCGCCAGGTCGCCCGTGCGGTACATGCGCCCGGCGTTGAACGGGTCGTGCAGGAAGCGTTCGGCCGTCAGCTGCGGGCGGTGCAGATAGCCGCGCGCCACGCCCTTGCCGCCCACATACAACTCCCCCGCCACCCCCAACGGCACCGGACGCAGTTGTTCATCCAACAGGTACACCGTGGCATTGGCGATGGGTTTGCCGATATGCAACGGCTGCCCCGCCTCGACCTTGCCCGACGTGGCCACCACCGTGGCCTCGGTGGGGCCGTAGTTGTTGATTACCTCGAAGCGCTGCCCACGGCCAAACTGGCGCAGGCGATCGCCGCCGATCAGCAAGGTGCGCAACGTCGGGTGCTCGATGTGCTGGCTGAAGGCGTACTCGGCCACCGGCGTCGGCAGGAAGCTCACATCCAACGGCTGCGCGCACCACCAGGCCAGCAGTGCGTCGATGTCCTCATTGCCGTCCTGGGCCGGTGGCAGGTGCAGGGTCGCGCCCACGCACAGGGCCGGCCACACTTCCCAGGCCATCGCATCAAAGCCGAAACCGGCAACGCTGGCGGTGTGGCGCCCGGCGCGCAGGTCGAAGGCCTGGCAATGCCAGTCCACCAGGTTGGCCACCGTGTGGTGTTCCACCATCACGCCTTTCGGCTGGCCGGTGGAGCCGGAGGTGTAGATCACATAGGCGAGGTGTGCCGGCGTCACCGCCACCTGGGGATTGCCCGCCGAATGGTGCTGCCAGGTGTAGCGGTCGAGGTGGATCACCGGCATATCGAGGGCCGGCAAGCGCTCCAGCAACGCCTGCTGGGTGAGCACCGCCACCGGCGCACTGTCGCTGAGCAGGTAGTGCAGGCGCTCGGCCGGGTGCGACGGGTCAATCGGCACATAGCAGGCGCCCGCCTTGAGCACCGCGAGCAAGCCGGCCAGGGTGTCGAGGCCACGGCGCGCGACGACGGCCACGCGCTGGTCAGGCTTCACCCCAAGAGCGAGCAGATGATGGGCCAGCAGGTTGGCTTGTTGATTCAGCTCGCTATAGGTCAGTTGCCGGCTTTGCTGCACGGCGGCGATGGCGTCGGGCGTGAGGGCGGCCTGGGCTTCGATGCGCCCGTGCAGTGTGCTGCCCTGGGGGAAATCGGCCCCGGTGGCGTTGAACTGTTCCAGCAGCAACTGCTGTTCGGCGATGGGCACCACCGCGAGCTGGCCCAACGCCGTCAACGGCGCCTGCTCAAGCGCCGTCACCAGATTCTCGAGGGCGGTTTGCAGGTAGGCGCAGACACGCTGCGGATCGACCTGGGTGGTCGCCAGCAGGCGCAGGATAAAGCCGTCACCCAGGTCATCCACACTCAGGGTCAGCGGGTAATTGGTGCGTTCATCCGAGCGCAGCGTCGTGATGCCCTGCCATGCCGCCTGCGCGTCGCTGCTGCCGGTGGCGCTGTGGCGATAGTTGAGCAAGGTGCTGAACAACGGCGTCGGCGCCAGCACGCCGCTGCACCGCTGGGCCAGGGCCAGCGGCGCATGTTCATGGCGCAGCAGGCCGGTGAGGCGTGCGTGGGTGGCCTTGACGGCGCTGCGCACGTCTTCACCGCCCACATCCAGGCGAAACGGCAGGGTGTTGATGAAAATCCCCAAGGCGCGCTCCGTGGTGTGCCCGCCGTGCATGCGGCCCATCAGCACCGTGCCGAACACCACCTGGGACTTGCCCGCCAGCGCACTCAACACCCGGGCCCAGCCCAGGTGGAACAGGCTGGCAACGCTCACCCCCAACAGCCGCGCCTGGGCGCGCAGGCGCTGGTTGAGCGCGTCCGCCAGCGGCCAGTCGAGTTCGTTGATGCCCCGGCCATCGCCCTGCACGTCCTGCAAGCCAAAGGGCAAGGTCGGCTCGACCACATCCCCGAGCATCTGCCGGAAGAACGCCTCATGTTCCTGCTCACTCACCCCCAGCCGCGCCTGGGCCACGTAGTCGCGAAACGGCACCGCCGCGCCCAACTGCGCGCCCTGCCCTTGGAGGAACGCCTGCATTTCATGGCGCACCACCTCCAGGGCGCTGTGGTCGAGGGCCATGTGATGGAACAACAGCATCGCCACGATGCGCTGCTGCGCCGGGTCCGCCGCCCAGGCCAGGCGTAGCAGCGGCGCCTGGGTCACGTCCAGGCGGTAGTGGCGCGCGTCGAAACGGGCGTGCAGTTGTGCGGCGATATCGCCGGCGGCCGGGTCCAGTTCCACCGCCTGCACCGGCAGGCAAGCGTTGCGCCACACCACTTGCGATGGCTGCTGCACGCCCTCCCACACCACGCCGGTGCGCAGGATGTCATGGCGCTCGATCACGCCTTGCAGGGCTTGAGCAAACGCGTCGAAACGCTCGACGCTGTCAAAGGCGAACTGCGACTGCATCACATAGGGGTCGCCCTGGGCGGTGCGCACATGGTGGAACAAGATGCCTTCCTGCAACGGCGCCAGGGGGTAGATGTCCTGGATATTCGCCACGCCACCGTCGACGCTGGCGACGATGCGCTCGATCTCGTCCTGGCTCAGGCTGGACAAGGTCAGCATGGCCGGCGTGAGGTGCTCGGCATCGGCCGGAATGGCATTGGCCGGCACCTCATTGGCGGCCGCGTATTCACCGGCTTTCAGCAGCTCGATCAACGCCGGCTTGTGTTCACGCAAGGCGGCGAGGATCAACGGGTCGCTCAACGCCTGTTTGTTGCCTTGCACCGCCAATTGCTCGCCCTTGAGCGCCAGTTGTACATCCTTGGTTTTCAGTGTCGCCAGCAGTTCGAGGATGCTCACAGGACGATCTCCATTCGTTCAGTTATTGCGGCGTAGCCCGCCAGGGTCGGCTGTTCGAACAACGCACGCACATCGGCTTCCATGCCCACCTGGCGCAAGCGCCCGATCAAGCTCACGGCGAGCAGCGAGTGCCCGCCCAGTTCAAAGAAATTGTCCTGGCGCCCGACCCGCTCCACCTTGAGCAGTTCGGCCCAGAGCTGCGCCAGCAGGATCTCGGTGTCGCCCTCGGGCGCTTCGTACGCGTGTGCACTTAGCGCCTCTACATCCGGCGCCGGCAGGGCCTTGCGGTCGAGCTTGCCGTTGGGGCTCAAGGGCAAGGCGTCGAGGTGTACAAACAACGCGGGCACCATGAATTCCGGCAGGCCGCGCAGCAGATGTTCACGCAAGTCGCTGGCCCGTGTGCCGGTGTAATAGGCGACGAGGCGCTCGTCGCGGGCGACCACGACGGCTTCCTGGACCTGGGGATGCTCCAACAGGCGCGCCTGGATTTCCCCCAGTTCGATGCGCAGGCCACGGATTTTCACCTGGTCATCGTTGCGGCCCAGGTATTCCAGATTGCCGTCGGGCAGGAAGCGCCCGAGGTCGCCGGTGCGGTACATGCGGCCGCTGCTGAACGGATCTTTGAGGAAACGTTCAGCGGTCAGTTCAGGCCGGTTCAGATAACCCCGCGCCACTTGCACACCGCCGATAAACAACTCGCCGACCACCCCCAGCGGCACCGGCTGCAACTGCGCGTCCAGCACATACATGCGCGTATTGGCGATGGGCTTGCCGATCGGCGTGTTGTCCGCCACCTCGGGGCGTGCGCAGTTCCACGCGGTCACGTCGACGGCGGCTTCGGTGGGGCCGTACAGGTTGTACAGGCCTATTCCCGGCAGTTGCTGCTTGAAGCGCCGCACCAGGCTGCCGGGCAAGGCTTCGCCGCTGCACATCACGCGCACCAGCCCGGCCGCCTGGCGCACATCGCCTTGGGCGAGGAACACGTCGAGCATCGACGGCACAAAGTGCAGCGTGGTGATCTGCTCGGCCGCGATCACATCGCGCAGGTACAGCGGGTCCTTGTGCCCGCCGGGGCGCGCCATCACCAGCCGTGCGCCGGTGAACAGCGGCCAGAAGAACTCCCACACCGACACGTCGAAACTGAACGGGGTTTTCTGCAAGACCCGGTCGTGGGGCTTGAGGCCGTAGGCGTCCTGCATCCACAGCAAGCGGTTGACCACACCCGCGTGGTCGTTGATTACGCCCTTGGGTTGGCCGGTGGAGCCGGAGGTGTAGATCACGTAGGCGCCCACGGCGTTGACCTACGGATTGTCGAGGGGTTGGTGCGACCACGCCGGCTGGTCCAGATCGATCACCGCCGCAGTGCCCAGCAACGCACGCGTCGAGCCCTGGGCCAACACCACCACGGGCGCGCTGTCTTGCAGCATGTAGGCCAGGCGTTCTGGCGGATACGCCGGGTCCAGCGGCACATAGGCGGCGCCGGCCTTGAGGATCGCGTACAGGCCAACGACCATGTCCAGGCCGCGTTCCACGCAGATCGCCACGCGGGAATCCGGCTGCACGCCCAGCGCCAACAGGTGGTGCGCCAGCTGGTTGGCCTGCGTGTTCAGCTCGGCGTAGGTCAATACGACGTCGCCCGCCTTGACCGCAATCGCATCCGGCGACCGTGCTACCTGCCGTTCGAACATGCCGTGCAGGGTCTGATCGAGGTCATAGGCCACCTCGGTGGCGTTGAACGCGCCGAGCAACTGCTGGCGCTCCTGGGCCTCCAGCACCGGCAGGCGATTGACCGGCAACTGCGGCGCCTGCTCCAGCGCTTCCACCAGGCCTTGCAAGGTCACTTGCACATAGCCGCAAATGCGTTGCGCACCAATCGGTGTCGCCGCCAGGGCGGTCAGGCGGAAACCGTCGCCCTGGTCATCCACGTTGAGCGTCAACGGGTAGTTGGTGCGCTCTTCGCTGGCCAGTGTCTCGATGCCCTGCCACGCCGCCGACACCGGCGCCTGCCGGCTGTCACTGTGGCGGTAATTGAGCATCGCGCTGAACAACGGCTGCGGCGCGGCGACACCGCTGCACCGCTGGGCCAGCGCCAGCGAGGCGTGTTCATGGCCGAGCAGCGCGCTCAGCCGGACGTGGGTGTGCTTGACCGCAACACGTACGCCGGTGGCGTCGATGTCCACCCGCAGCGGCAAGGTGTTGATGAACATGCCCAACGCGCGGTCGCTGCCTTTGCCGCCTTGCATGCGGCCCAACAGCACGGTGCCGAACACCACATTTTCCTGGCCGGACGTACTCGCCAGCACCCGTGCCCAGGCCAGGTGGAACAGGCTGGCCGCGCTGACCCCAAGCACACGCGCCTGGGCCCGCAGGCGCCTGTTGAGGTCGGGCACCAGGTGCTGCTGGGCCTCTTCGATGGCCGTGCCGTCGCCGCGCACATCCTGCAGGCCGAACGGTAGGGTCGGTTCATCGATATCCGCGAGCATCTCGCGGAAGAAGTGTTCGTGCTCCTGCTCGCTCACCCCCAGGCGCGCCTGGGCCACGTAGTTGCGGTACGGCGTGGCGTCCCCGACGGGCTGCGGCTGGCCGAGCAGGCTGGCTTGCATCTCGTGGCGCACGCGGTCGAGGGCGGTGTGGTCGAGGGCGATGTGGTGGAACAACAGCAGTGCATTCACCCGCTGCTGATCCGGGTCCTGGGCGTACACCAAACGGATCAACGGCGCCTGATCCAGCGGCACGCGGTAATGACGCGGGTCAAAGCCCTGCAGGTCACCGGCCTGCACCTGCAACCGGGCCTTGCGCCACACCACTTGCAGCGGTTGCGCCAGGCCCTCCCAGACCACGGCGGTGCGCAGGATATCGTGACGGTCGATCACCTGTTGCAGCGCCTGGGCAAAGGCCTGCAGGCGATCCAGGCTGGCAAACGCCAGGTGCGATTGCAGCAGGTACGGGTCGCCCTGCCCGGCCGTGATGTGGTGGTACAGAATGCCTTCCTGCAATGGCGCCAGCGGGTAGATGTCCTGCACATTGGCGGCGCCACCGGGGACCTGGGCGACCACTTGGTCAATCGTGCCTTGGTCCAGCGCCACCAGCGACAGCAGGTCCGGGGTGATGCGCTGGCAACCGGCGGGGATGCGATTGGCCGGCACCGCTACCGCGCGGCCACTGCCCACGGCGGCGGCCAATGCGGCCAGGGTCGGCTGGCTGAACAGCACGCGCACATCGGCACCGAGGCCGGCCTGGCGCATGCGTTCGATCAGGCTGACGGCCAGCAGGGAATGGCCGCCCAGTTCAAAGAAGTGGTCATGCCGGCCGACCTGTTCCACCTGCAACACCTCGGCCCAGATCGCCGCCAAGGTGGTTTCCACGCCCCCTTGCGGCGCGACGTACTCACGGCTGAGCACCGCGCCCTGATCGGGTTCAGGCAGGGCCTTGCGGTCGAGCTTGCCGTTGGCGGTCAGGGGCAGCGCGTGCACCTGCACATAGGCCACCGGCACCAGGGCGGCGGGGAGTTGCGCTTGCAGGTGCGTGCGCAAATCCTCGATATCCAGCGGTTGCCGCGCGGTGAACCAGGCGAGCAAACGCGCTTCGCGCACCAGCACTACCGCTTCGCCAACGCCGTCGAGTGCGGCGAGATGGCTTTCGATTTCCCCCAGTTCTACGCGTATGCCGCGCAACTTCACCTGGTCATCGTTACGGCCCAGGTACTCGAGATTGCCATCGGGCAACCAGCGCGCCAGGTCGCCCGTGCGGTACATACGGCCGCCGTTGAACGGGTCCTCCAGGAAGCGCTCGGCCGTGAGGTCCGGGCGGTTCAAGTAACCCCGCGCCACGCCGCTGCCGCCCACGTACAACTCGCCGGCCACGCCCAACGGCACCGGGCGCAAGTGCGCGTCCAGCAGGTAGACGCTGGCATTCGCCATGGGCCGGCCGATATGCAACGCCTGCCCGGCACGCACGCGGCCGGAGGTGGCGACCACCGTGGCTTCGGTGGGGCCGTAGTTGTTGATCACGGCAAAGCGCCGCTCCTGATGGAACTGGCGCAGGCGGTCGCCGCCGATCAGCAGGATGCGCAACGTGGGGTGCAACAGCTGCTGGCTGAAGGCGTACTCGGCCACCGGCGTCGGCAGGAAGCTCACGTCCAGCGGCTGCGCCAGCCACCAGGCGAGCAGCGCGTCGATCTGTTCATTGCCCACCTCGGCGGGCGGCAAGTGCAGGGTCGCGCCGGCACACAGCGCCGGCCAGACTTCCCAGGCCATCGCATCAAAACCAAAGCCGGCAACGCTGCTGGTGTGGCTGCGGGCATCCACGCCAAAGGCGTCGCAGTGCCAGTGCACGAGGTTTTCCACGGTGTGGTGTTCGACCATCACGCCCTTGGGCTGGCCGGTGGAGCCGGAGGTGTAGATCACGTAGGCCAGGTGCGCCGGGGTCAGCGCGCTGAGTTGTGGGTTGCTGGTGGGCTGGTCCAGGCCGTGTGCATGCAGATCGACATACGCGACCGCGCCCAACAGCGCGCCCGTGCTGGCCTCGGCCAGCACCGCCACCGGGGCGCTGTCTTGCAGCAGATAGGCAATGCGCTCGGCGGGATACGCCGGGTCGATGGGCACGTAGCCGGCGCCCGCCTTGAGGATGCCGAGCAAGCCCACCAGCATCTGCGGGCCGCGACGGCAGCAGATCGCGACGCGGTCGTCGGGTTGCACGCCCTGCGACAACAGGTGATGGGCCAATTGGTTGGCGCGCCGGTTGAGCTGCTGATAGGTTAGGGAGACGCCGTCTTGCACCACGGCCACCGCGTTTGGCTCGCGCTCGACCTGGGCTTCAAAGGCACCGTGCACGGTGTGGCCGGTGGGGAAATCGGCAGCGGTCGCGTTGAATGCCCGCAGCAGCGTTTCGCGCTCCGCCGCTGGCAGGCTCGGTAGCTGGGTGAGCGCCGTCGGCGTTGTGTTTTCCAGGCCGGCGACCAGCTGTTCCACGGCGTTGTGCATATAGCCGCACAGGCGCTGGGCGCCGATCTGCGGCAACGCCAGCACCGTCAGGCCAAAGCCGGTGCCGAAGTCATCCACGCTCAAGGTCAGCGGGTAGTTGCTGCGTTCTTCGCCGCCCAGCAACTGCACGCCGGCCCAGATACCCTGGCCGTCGCGGGCCATGGTGTCGGGGCTGCTGTGACGGTAATTGAGCAGGCTGCTGAACAACGGCGCCCCCGCCGCCACGCCGCTGCAGCGCTGGGCCAGGGCCAGCGAGGCATGCTCGTGGCCGAGCAAGGCGCTAAGCCGCGCGTGGGTCGCCTTGAGCGACGACGCCGCGCTCGCCGCCAGGTCCACCCGCAGCGGCAAGGTGTTGATGAACATCCCGAGTGCACGGTCCGCGCCCTCGCCCGCTTGCAGGCGGCCCATCAATACGGTGCCGAACACCACGTCATCACGCCCGCACACCAGCCCCAATACCTGCGCCCAGGCCAGGTGCATCAGGCTCGCAGCGCTAACGCCGCAGCGCCGCGCCTGTTCGCGAACCCGCTGGGCCAGCGTCGCGTCCAGGGCTTGCGCGGCCTCTTCGATATCACGCCCGTCGCCCTGCACATCCTGTACGCCAAACGGCAGGCTGGGTTCATCGATGTCGGCGAGCATCTCGCGGAAGAACTGCTCGTGTTCCGCCTCACTGACACCCAGGCGCGCCTGGGCCACGTAGTTGCGAAACGGTGCGGCAGCCGGCAACGCATGTGCTTGGTTGCACAGAACCACTTGCATCTCTTCGCCGACCACCTCCATGGCGGTGTGGTCCAGCGCCAAGTGATGGAACAGCAGGATCGCCGCCACGCGGCCGTTGGCCGGGTCTTCGGCGTAGACCATGCGCAGCAGCGGCGCCTGGGTGAGGTCCAGGCGATAGTGACGGGCATCGAACCGCGCGTGCAGTTGGGCGATGACGTCACCGTCGGCCGGGTCCAGGGCCACGGCCTGCACGCTCAACTGGGCGTCGCGCCAGACCACTTGCACCGGGTTGTCCAGGCCTTCCCAGACCACGCTAGTACGCAGGATGTCGTGGCGCGCCACCACCTGTTGCAGCGCGCCCATAAAGCCGTGCAAGCGCTCCAGGCTGTCAAAGGCCATGCGCGATTGCAGCAGGTACGGATCGCCCTGCTCGGCGCTGAGGTGGTGGTAGAGGATGCCTTCCTGCAACGGCGCCAGCGGGTAGATGTCCTGCACATTCATCGCGCCACCGGGGACGCTGGCGACGATACGCTCGATGGCCGGCTGATCCAATGTCAGCAGGGTCAGCATCGACGGTGTGATCTGCGTGCAACCGGCGGCAATACCATTGGCCGGCACCACCACTTCGCGCCCACTGCCCACGGCCGCTGCCAACGCCGCCAGGCTTGGCTGGCTGAACAGCACGCGCACGTCGCAGCTGAGGCCGACCTGGCGCATGCGCTCGATCAGGCTGACCGCCAGCAACGAGTGCCCGCCCAGCTCGAAGAAATGATCGTGCCGACCCACGCGTTCCAGCTTGAGCACGTCCTGCCAGATCTGTGCGAGAGAGGTTTCCACCGCGCCTTCCGGCGCTTCAAAGCCACGGCTGAGCAATGCGCTCGCGTCGGGCACCGGCAAGCCTTTACGGTCAAGCTTGCCGTTGGCGGTGAGCGGCAACAGGGCCAGCCACACATAGGCCGATGGCACCATATAGTCCGGCAAGCGGCCTTGCAGATGGGCGCGCAGGGCTTGGATGTCCAGCGCTGCCGGGGCGGTGTAATACGCCACCAGGCGTTTGTCGCCGGGCACGTCTTCGCGGGCCAGCACCACCACGTCTTTCACACCGGGGAAGGCGGCGAGGCAGGTTTCGATTTCCCCGGGCTCGATGCGGAAACCGCGAATCTTCAGTTGCAGGTCACTGCGCCCCTGGTACAGCAGGTTACCGTCGGCCTGCCAGCACGCGAGGTCGCCGCTGCGGTACAGCACGCCGTCGCCAAAGGGGTTGGCGATGAATTTTTCCGCGGTCAGTTGCGCCTGGTTCAGATACCCCAACGCCACGCCTGCGCCGCCGATGTACAGCTCGCCGGTCACGCCCAGGGGCAGCGGTTGTTGGCGCGCGTCCAGCACATAGGCCTGGGCGTTTGCCAGCGGCCGGCCAATGGGAATCGCCGTCGTGCCCGCCGTGGTGATTTCAAAGGTGGTGGAGAACGTCGTTGCTTCGGTCGGCCCGTAGCCGTTGAGCAAGTGTCGCGGCTTGCCATGCTTGAGTACGCGCGCGATCACCAGCGGGTCGAGCACGTCGCCGCCGACGATCAGGTAACGCAGCTGGCGAAACACCGGCAACAAGGCATCGGCGTACTGATGGAACAGCCCGGCGGTCATCCACAACACGCTGACGGCTTGCTCCTCTAGCAACGCGGCGAAGGCGGCCTGGGACAACAGCACCGCCTGCTCGACCACCACCACACAACCGCCGTTGAGCAAGGGCGCCCACACCTCGAGGGTGCTCGCGTCGAACGCCGGGTTGGAGGCGAAGGCCACGCGGTCGCGCGCATTGAAATCGGCATAGCCGTTGTTGAGCACCAAGCGCGAGATCGCGCGATGGGGCACTTGCACGCCCTTTGGCGTGCCGGTGGAACCGGAGGTGTAGAGGATGTAGGCGACGCTTTCCGAAGACTGAACCCGTTCGGGATTGCGCGGCGACTGGGTGTCCAGCGCAAGCACGCTGAGGTCGTCGAGTACCCGGCGGGCGCCGCTGTCCTGCACGATAAAGGCTTGGCGCTCGGCCGGCGCGTTGACGTCCAGCGGTACGTAGACCGCCGCACATTTGAGGATCGCCAGTTCGCAGACCAGCAGGTCCAGGCCGCGCGGCAGGGCAATCGCCACGCTTTCCCCGGGTTGCACGCCTTGTTCGATCAGGTAGTGCGCCAGGCGGTTGGCGCGGCAGTTGAGGTCGCGGTAGCTGAGGGACAACGGGCCGTGCACCGCCGCCACGGCTTCGGGGTGCGCCAGCGCCTGGGCTTCGAACAGGTGGTGCACGGTGCGCTGCGCCGGATAGTCGCGGGCGGTGGCGTTGAAGCCCACCAGCAGTTGGTGACGCTCGGCGGGCGGCAGGATCGATACGGCCTGCAACGGCGTGGTCGGCGCCTGTTGCAGCGCCGTCACCAGGTGGCGCAGCGCGGTGAGCAGGTACTGGCCGACACGTTGCACATCCAGCGTGGCCACGCCTTGCACGGTGAGCGCGAAGTCTGTGCCGAGGTCATCGACGTTGACCACCAGCGGGTAGTTGCTGCGCTCCTCGGAGCTGAGGATCTCGATGCCGCTCGCCGCGAACGGGTTGGCGCCCGGCGCTTCGTCCGCCGCGCTGTGGCGATAGTTGAGCAAGGTGCTGAACAGCGGCAACGAACCCGGCACGCCGCTGCAACGCTGGGCCAGGGACAACGACGCGTGCTCATGCCCAAGCAATTGCGCAAGCCGTGCATGGGTGGCGCGCACGCCCGCTTGCACGCCCACCGCGCCGAGGCTGACGCGCAGCGGCAAGGTGTTGATGAACATGCCCAGCGCCCGGTCCGCGCCCTCGCCGCCCTGCATGCGCCCCAGCAACACGGTGCCGAACACCACGTCTTGCTGGCCGGAAACCTGCGCCAAGACCTGCGCCCAGGCCAGGTGCACCAGGCTCGCCGGGCTCACCCCCAATTGCCGCGCCTGTTCGCGCAGGCCCAGGCTCAGTTCGGGCTCCAGCGCCAGGTGTGCCTCGACGACACCGCTGCCGTCGAGGTTTACGTCGTGCAGACCAAAGGCCAGGGTGGGTTCGTCGATATCGCCGAGCATCGCGCTGAAGAACGCTTCGTGCTGCGCCTGGCTGACGCCGAGCCGCGCCTGCGCCACGTAGTTGCGATACGGCACCGCCACGGGCAAGTGCGCGCTGCGCCCGTCGAGGCTGGCGCTTATCTCTTGCACCAGCACCTGCAAGGCGGTGTGGTCGAGCAGGATATGGTGCAGCAGCAGGATGCCGACAAAACGGCCCTGCTGTTCGCTGTAGGCGAAGTGCATCAGCGGGGCGCGGGACAGGTCGAGGCGAAAGTGCCGGGGATCGAAGCGCTGTTGCAGCTGGGCCAGGGCTTCGTCGATACGCTCGACGGTTAGCGACGCCTGGCGCAGGACCACTTGCACCGGTTCGTCGAGGCCGTCCCAGAGGATCGCCGTGCGCAGGATGTCGTGGCGTTCGATCACGCTGTGCAGGGCGTGGATAAATGCGTCCACCGCCGCTTGCTCGGCAAAGCTGAACTGCACCTGCAACCCATAGGGATCGCCCTCGGTGGTTGCCAGGTGGTGGTACAAAATCCCCGCCTGCAACGGGGCGAGGCCGTAGATGTCCTGCACATTGGCCAGGCCGCCGGGCACGCGGTCGAGGATGTGGTCGATGGCGGCCTGGTCGAGGTCAACCAGGGGCAGCATTTCGGGGGTGATGCGCGTGCCGGCCGGGGTAATGGGGTTGGCCGGCACGTGCACCTCGTCGCCCACCGCGGCGGCCAGTGCAGCCAACGTGGGCTGGCCGAACAGCACGCGCACGTCGGCGCGCAGGTCCACTTGGCGCATGCGTTCGATCAGCTTGACCGCCAGCAGCGAATGCCCGCCCAGCTCGAAGAAATTATCGTCGCGCCCCACGCGGTCGACTTTCAGCAAGTCTTGCCAGATCGCGGCAATGGCGATTTGCGCCGCGCCCTCGGGTGCCTGGTAGTCGCGACGGGCCAACGCCTCGGCATCCGGTGTGGGCAAGGCCTTGCGGTCGAGCTTGCCGTGGGCGGTCAGCGGGAAGGCATCGAGCTGGACAAAGGCACTGGGCAGCATGTAGTCGGCGAGGCTGCGCAGCAGATGGTCACGCAAGGCGCCCGCGCTGAATGCGCCCTCGGCAATCACGTAGGCCACCAGGCGCTGGTCGCCCGGCGCGTCTTCACGGGCAATCACGATGGCCTCGCGCACGCCCTCGGCGGTGGCCAGATGGGCTTCGATTTCACCCAGTTCGATACGGAAACCGCGGATCTTCACCTGATCGTCGTTGCGCCCCAGGTAGTCGACGCTGCCGTCTGCACAGCGGCGGCCAAGGTCACCGGTCTTGTACAGGCGCTGGCCGCTGGCGGGGTCGGTGAGGAAGCGTTCGGCGGTCAGCACCTCACGGTTGAGGTAACCGCGCGCCACACCGGCGCCGCCGACGTACAGCTCACCGACCACGCCAATCGGCACCGGCTCGCGGCGTGCGTCCAGCACGTACAGCTGCAAATCGGGGATGGCCACGCCAATCGGGCTGACGCCGACCCGCTGCGCATCCGCCGCTTCCAGGGCGCGGTAGGTTACGTGCACGGTGGTCTCGGTGATGCCGTACATGTTGACCAATTGCGTACCGGCGTTGAGCGCGCGGGCATACCAGGGCTTGAGCATCCCTGGTTCCAGGGCTTCACCGCCGAAGATCACCTGGCGCAGGGAGTGGGCCTGCGGGTTGTGCTGTTGCGCCGCGATCAACTGGCGGAACGCGCTGGGCGTCTGGTTGAGGATGCTCACGCCGGCATCGCACAGCAGTGCATAGCACTCATCCGGCGCGCGGCTGACCAGTTGCGGCACAATCAGCAACTGGCCGCCGTGGACCAGTGCGCCCCAGATTTCCCACACCGAGAAGTCGAACGCGAAGGAGTGGAACAGCGCCCACACATCGTTGCGGTTGAACCCGAACCAATGCCCCGTGGCGCTGAACAGCCGCGCGACCTGGCGGTGCTCGATCATCACGCCCTTGGGCTGGCCGGTGGAGCCGGAGGTGTAGATCACGTAGGCGAGGTTGGCCGGGCTCAAGTCCAGGCGCGGGTTGACGATGGATTCGTCGCGCAGGCCGTTGAGGTCGATCTGCGCCAGCGCACCCACCCGATGGCGGGTGTTGGCTTGCACGAGCACCGCCAGCGGCGCGCTGTCTTGCAGGGTGTAGGCGATGCGTTCCCGTGGGTAGGCCGGGTCCACCGGCACGTAACCGGCGCCGGCCTTGAGGATGCCCAGCAGGCCGATAATCATCTCCGGGCCGCGCTCCACGCAGATCGCCACGCGGTCATCAAAGCGCACACCTTGGGCCAGCAGGCGATGGGCGACCTGGTTGGCGCGTTCGTTGAGTTGCCGGTACGTGAGGCGTTGTTGCTCGAAACGCAGGGCGATGGCGTCGGGATGGGCGGCGGCGTGGGCTTCGATCTGTTGGTGGATCAGCGGTGTGTCGGCGTAGGTTTCAGGGCTGTGGTTGAAGCTGTGCAGCAGGTGCTGGCGTTGGTCTTTGGTGAGGATCGCCAGACTGTTCAGTGGCGTATCCGGTCGTTTCTCTAGCGCCTCGGCAAGGCTGTCGAGGGCCGTGTGCAGGTAACCGGCAACCTGCCGGGCGTCGAGGGACGCGTGCACCATCACTGTCAGCGCGAAGTCTTCCCCGAGGTCGTCGACGTTGACCGTCAGCGGGTAGTTGGTCCGTTCTGCGGCGCCCAGCACCTGGATGCCGTCGGCGACCTCAATGATGGCCGCCATGTCCGTGGCCGCGCTGTGGCGGTAATTGAGCATGGCGCTGAACAACGGCACGGGGGCCACCACGCCGCTGCAACGCTGGGCCAGGGCCAGGGACGCGTGTTCGTGCTGGAGCAAGCTGGTGAGGCATGCATGGGTCGCCTGGACCCCGGCACGCACGCCCTGCCCGCCCACATCCACACGCAGCGGCAAGGTGTTGATGAACATGCCCAAGGCCCGTTCACCGCCCGCACCGGCGCCCATGCGGCCGAGCATCACGGTGCCGAAGACCACGGCGTCGCGCCCGCACACCACACCGAGGACACGGGCGAACGCCAGGTGCATCATGCTCGCCACGCTGACGCCCAGCGGACGCGCCAGGGCGCGCAGGCGCCGGCTCAGGTGGCTATCGACGGGGATGCGCGCTTCGTCGATACCCTGGCCGTCGCCCTGCACATCCTGCAAACCGAAGGGCAGCGTCGGCGCGTCGATGTCGGCCAGCATCTCGCGGAAAAACCCTTCATGGGCCTGCGCGCTGACGCCATTGCGCACCTGGGCGATGTAGTTGCGAAACGGCACGGGCTCGGCCGCTTGCGCTTGCTGGCCCGCGAGGTACAGCTGGATTTCTTCGCGCACCACGTCGAGGGCGGTGTGATCGAGGATGGTGTGGTGGAACAACAGCAGCGCGTCCACACGCGCGCTGCCGGGGGTTTCGCGATACACCAGGCGCAACAGCGGCGCCTGGCCCAGGTCCAGGCGCACGTTGCGCGGGTCAACGTGCGCCGCTTCGCACACCAGCGGCGCCTTGCGCCACACCACTTGCAGCGGCTCGTCGAGGCGCTCCCAGGCTATCGAGGTGCGCAGGATGTCGTGGCGATCGATCACCCATTGCAGCGCCTCGGCAAACGCGTGCAGGCGGTCGCGGCTGTCGAACACAAACTGCGCGTGCAACACGTAGGGATCACCCTGCTGCGTCGACAGGTGGTGATACAGCATGCCCTCCTGCAGCGGCGCCAGCGGGTAGATGTCCTGCACGTTCGCCGCGCCACCGGGGATGGCGGCGACGATGCGCTCGAGGGCGGCCTGGTCGAGACTGACCAGCGCGAGCATGTCCGGGGTGATGCGATACGCCGGGCTCAGCCAATCGCCGCCATGCTCGGCCACCAGCGCCAGCAGCCGGGGCTTGTGGGCGATCAGTTGGTCCCACACGCCCTCCTCCAGCGCCTCGTCATCGCCCAGGACGATCAGGTCGCCGTCTTCCCGTTGCAGCCGGATCGCATGGGTGGAAATCACTGCCAATAATTCGCTGAACTGCATGGGGGTAACCTGCCTGGTAAGTCACGGTTGAGGAGAAAGTCCGTTTTCAGCTGCCGCTTGGTTCGGGGTATCGATTACAAACTGCGGACGCAGCCGGGCGCCTGAAAGGGCTTCCGGTAGGGGTGAAAAACTAAGGGATTTGGCGGGACGGAGGTGACATGGGAAGCGGGGACAAGGGGAAATCGGTGCAACGCCGAGGTTATTCGCACGCCCCCAGCTGCGGCACCAGCTGGATATCCACACGCCGATTGGCCGCGCGCCCGGCCTCGGTTTGATTGCTCGCAAGCGGTTGGCCCGCGGCCAATCCCTGCACCGCAAAGCAGCTGTCGGCGAGATCGCCCATGCGTTGCATCCAGTCCCGTACGGCGGTGGCGCGCGCATGGGACAGGGCCAGGTTGTGCTCAGGCGCACCGCTCGCATCGGTATGCCCGGCAATGACGATCAACCAGCCCGGTCGGGCCTTGATGCCGATGAGGGCGTTGACCAGGACCTTGGTCGAGCCGGGCTTCAGGGCTGAGCTGCCGCCCTCGAACAGCGCCAGGCTGTCCAGCCGGATCGGTTCGGGCAGCGGGGTTTCAGTCTGTGCTGGCGTGCGCCAGAGCTGCCATCCCGCCCCCATCGCCATGGCGAGTGCTGCAACGCACAACCACAGGCCCCGGCGCGGCATGCGCGTGACCAAGGCGGGAGGCGGCAGCACCACCACCGGCGCCAAGGGTATTGCGCCTGCGGCGGGCGGTGGTTCCAAGCGTTGGCTCATCTGGCCGATGTGCTGCCGCAGCGCTGCCAGTTTCACCAACGGCGCACTGAGCTGAGGAGTCAAGCGCGCCTGCAAACGCGCCAGTTCGGCGTCCAGTTGCACCAGCACGGCAACGCTTGGCGACGTCACCGCGTGGCTGCGCAACAGCAGGTGCAGATGCTCGAACAGCCACTCCAACAGCCCCACGCGCACTGCAGCCATCGGTGGCCAAACCCGTGACCATTCACCGCTCAGCGCGGTGACCAACACCACGCCTTGGAGAACGCCCTCGGGCCCGTAGCGCTGGCCGCGCGCCAAGGTGTAGAAGCAGGCGCCATTGAGCTCCACGCCGTGTGCCTTGAACAGCGCCAGGCAGCCTTGCTCGACTTTTGCCCAGTCCACATCAGGCCGGGCAGGATGGCCGAGCTTCGCCATCTCGGCGTGCAAGGCCGTGAATTCAGGGCAGTGGCGTGGGTCGCCACCGACCTGGATATGCATTTCAAACAGTGCCGTCATTCGACCGTCCTTATCGGTTTAGCGCGACCTTGCCCGCTGGCGCCAGGGTGGTGCCGACCGTCACGTGCTGCCCGTCCTTCAACTGCAGCGCCAGGGCGTATTCAAGATGCCCAGGCAACACCTGGGGCAACAGCTCGATGGCGAGCGCCTGCAGGCGCGGTTCGTACTTGAGCAAGGTGTCGTGCATGACGCCCATCAGGCCGTGGGCCGTGGCGGGCAGGCCTTGCAGGATCAGGCCCATGTCCGGCAGGCCGTAATCGGGCAAATGGCTGAGCGCACCCGCGCGGCTGTTGAGGATGCGTTGCAGGTTGTCCAGGACGGACAGGCTGTACTGGTCGGCCTCGCTGGCGTGATGCAGGGGCAACTCATCGGCGAAATTCTGCAGCAACAACTCGTACAGCGAAGGGTTGGCTTCGCCCATGGCTCAGTCCTCTGCCAAGGGGCGCAGGGTCAAGCGGTTATCCGCCAGTTCGATCACCCGTGGCCGATCAGGGTCGAGGTCGGCGCGGGCCAGTGTCAGGCGCCAGCTGTTCGTGCGGGTATCCGGGCTGCGAAACAGCGCCACCACCGTGACGAACTGTGCCTCTTTGTCCATGGGTACGCTCAGCGGCGCACCCGCGTCGGGCCTCACCACCACCGTGCGTTTGTCCAGCAATGCGCCGGCCAGTAGCTGTGCGTCATCGCCCAGCACGCGGTCGTAGGTCGCCTGTGTCACGGCGTTGGCGTCGCGCAATTGGTACACCCGCACCAGGGTCGGCACCGACAACCCATTCATGTCACCGGCATCGGTATTCAGGGCCGCGCGTGCACTGAAATCCAGGTGCAGGGTTTTCACCTGCTTGTAGAAAATCGCCTGGGTGGTGGCCGCCGTGCCGTCGGCCACGGTCTGCGCCAGGCCACAGCCACCGAGGGGCAGCGCAAGCATCAACAGGCTAAAAAGAGTACGCGACATGCTGAGTCTCCCGGTTGCTGGGGTTTGTCGACAGGCCCTGGTAGCGGCCCAGGTTGATGGTCAGGCGCTGCTGTTCTGGCGCTTGCCAGGCATCGGCGCCCAGGCCCAGCACTGCGGTCATGCCCAGGCGGATCGGCGCGTGCCCGAGTACTGGGACCGGCAAGCTGCGCAGCGGCAGGTTCAGATGCAGCTTCGCCGTACAGCGCCAGCCCAGGTAGACGCGCAGCAGCACCAGCAGGTCCTTGTGCAACGGGCCCGCAGGCAACCAGTCGCGCGCTTCCTGCGGGTCGTTGGTATGGAGCACCAGCCGCAACTGGCTGTTGGCATCGCGGCCGACACGGCCCAGGGGGGCTTGCCGGGCCAGGCGCACCGGACGCTGCGGGCAAAGACTCGCTGGCTGCGCGAGGACAATGTCCTGCGGCCAATGCGCGGTGACTTGCACCCGGGTGCCAGGGGCCAGCAACTTGACCAACGCGCTGATGCCTTCGGCATTGCGCGTGGGCAGGCGCATCACGCTGAGCAAGGCGAGGAAACGCGAGAGCGGCGTGCCGATCTGTTCGGCGGTGCCGGGAATACCCAGGCCGATAAGGCCCAGCAGGCATTGTGACGTCGCGTCAACGCCCCCCGGCTCAAAGGTGGCCGGATAGGAGTACTTGCGCCAGATCCGATAGAACTGGGTGAAGATCCGATGGTTGAACATATCCAGGAAGGCTTCCAGCGCCTCATGGCCTTCCCGGCGTTGGGCAATATCATCCAGATAGGTGCCCGGCAGAGGCGAATCTACCCCGTACAAGCCCAGCAGGCGGGTGCGCACCGTGGCCGGGCCTTCGGCCACGGTTTCAATCCCGCGCAACTCGCCACCGGGAAAGCCCATGCCGGGGTCGGGCCGAAAGCGCACCGCGTCATCGCCCGGATGCGCGGTACTGCCCAGGGGCGGACAGCCGGGCAAGGCCTGCTCCAGCAACTGGCAAAACCGGTACAGGTTGGCTTCGGCCACCGGCCCGCGCAGCACCTCGAGCAAACCGCTGGCGCTCAGCCGGGAATACGTTGATTGTGGTTCTCGTTCCATCGCAGGCACTTTCCGGTGGGTTGCAGGACCAGCGTGAGCTGGGTGTACAGATGCACGTCCGCGTAGAGCGCAAAAAAGCGGTTGAGCATCTCGCCAAACAGGCTGATGTCGCCCTCCCCTGAAAAGCCGTGGGCATCCAGGACAATTTCGATATCCACGCCGCGCAGCAGGAAGCCTTTTTCAAAGCGCTGCACCAGGTGATGGCGGACCTCGGCAATCGCCGCCAGGCGCCGCCGATTCAGCTCGCTGCCCGTCCAGTCATAGAGCGCCAGCGTGCCGCGCAGCACTTCGGCGTTGTCGAGCATCGGCAGGAAATTCGACCCCAGGTGGCTGAGCACCCGCCAGTGGAAGCGGTCGCGGTTCGGCGGGTAACAGGGCATGGTCGGCGCACACAGGTTGCGCACCCGCACGCCGGCCTGGGTGGATTGCACCACGGTGTCGAGCGAGGTGCTTTGCAGGGCCTTGCGGGGCAGTTGACCGTGGGTGCCGGTGAGGCGCAGCGACAGGCTTTTGTGGGCCAGCAACCGGTCCTTGTCGAAGCCCTCACCGCCGAGGATCAGCCAGGTGTCGTGCAGGCCATTGGGCGCGCGCTTGAGGCGCGCATGGAAATAGCGCTCGGGCGCCTCGGCGCGCAACATGCCGCCCTTGTGGCGAAAGCTGGTGAACGGCACATAATCCTCGCGCTCGGCGTTTTCCGAGACGGTGACCCGATCCACCGAATAGATTTCCGTGTGCCCGTCCTGGACTCGCATGGGGCGCAGCAGGTAGTCGGTTTGCAGTGGCGCCAGGGTCAGCGGGTCCGCTTCCAGTGCAAACAGATTGATGACCGGCACGGCGTGCAGGCGGATGTGTTCGCTGCTCAGCTCGAACGTGGCCGGCCAGGGTTCGCGCAATACCACTTCCAGCTCGAACCAGGCCACGCCCGGCGCGATCTGCAATTGCTCCAGCCCGCACAGGGTCACGAACATGAACTTCTCGCGAAAGGCGAAGTACTCCAACAACAGCTGGTAGCCGCTGAAAGCGCTATCACCCTTGGGCCACAACCGGTCCTCATCGGCGAACCCCTTGGGGCTGAAATGCCCGGCCAATGGCTGGCGTTCGGCCTGGCCCGGCCAACGCACATACAGCCCGTGGACATTGAGGGTCAGCGCCTGATGCAGCGCGCTGGCCAGCGGCGCGTCGGCGTTGAGGTACAACGGCAGGCGGCTCAGGTCGATCTGGCTCCAGTCGCTTTGCGGCCCACAGGCAAACCGCAGGCGCAGGCGTGAGCGACCGTCGGCGTCGTAGCCGCGCCCGACTGCCGTCAGGGCCAGTGGCCGCAGGGTCAGGTCCTGGGTGGTGGTGTAACGACACCGGGTACGCTGCGGCCCAATCGGCTGCGACAGCACTTCAAAGCCCTGGGCGATGGTTTCACTGCGCTTCATCTGGTCCAGTTCGGGCACCAGTTCGATCACCGACAGTGAGGGAATCGTGCGCAGGTAATGGGGCCATAACAGGCTGACCAGGCCTTCGGTCAGTTCCGGCAGATCGTCGTCGAGCTTTTCCCGCAGGCGCCCCATCAGGAACGCAAAGCCTTCGAACAGGCGCTCCACATAAGGGTCCTGCGCGCCCGGACGATCCAGGTTGAGCTGCGCCGCCCGGTCGGGAAACGCGTCGGCAAACTCCTTGCCCGCCTCGCGCAGGTAGCGCATCTCGGCATCGAAGTAGCGCAGTGTCAGGTTGTCCATGTCCATCGTTATCATCCTGATTGTTGACGTTCAGCTACACAGCACGGCGGCGCGTACCGGGTCGATGACCACCAGCGCCGCCAGCAAGGCTTCCATCCTGCGGGCCAGGCTGGGTTTGTCGGCGTCGTTGCGCTGGGCTTTGATGCGCAGCAGCTTGAGCAACCGCGCCTTGACCTCGAAATGCAGGTCGGGCTCCCACTCGGCCAGGGCCTGGCGTTGCGCGCTGGCATCCAGTTCGCCCAGCAGGTGGATGGCCAGGTCGCCCTTGCCATGCTGCTCGGCAACACGCGCCATCAACAGCCGCAGCAACCAGCGCTGGCGCCCGGTGTTGATGCCTGGGCGAGCCGCCAGCCAGGCCAGGGCCTGGTCCACGCCGTCGCTGTCGGCCTGGGCCAGTGCTTCGCTTTCCAGCAGCAGGACGTCGGCGGCGTCCGTCGTTGGCACGACGGGTGCAACCGGAAGCCAGGCCTGGGGGCGATTGCCGCAGACGTGCTGGGCGATCCACTCGCGAGTGGTCTCATCGGCGAACGGGCTGGCGTCGCTCCAGCGCAGGTCTTCCAAGCCCGGCAGGCGTTCAAGGAACATGCCCAGGTCACGCTTGGTAATCTCCGCCCAGCCATCCTGGGGCGGCGGTTGCCGGCTCAGGGCCTGGTACAGGTACCACTGCAGATCCAGCCAGAAATGGTGCACGCCCTCGGCGTAGATGCGCTCGACCTGATCGAGCAGTTCGGTCCAGCCCTGTTGCAGGTACAGGCGCTTGAGCTGGGCGCGATAGTCCGCTCGCGGCGGCGCCAGGCGGGTGTTGCCATTGGCCTCTTGCGGGGGCGCCTGGTGCACCGTGTCCCAGCGCAGGCTTTTCATCAGGCGGTGGGCGGCTAGCCAGCCCTGGGGTTGCTCGCGCAGATAACTCGCCAAGGCCCGGCCGCTGTCCAGCAGGTCACGGCCGGAGCGGATCATGGGCGTGGGCGCCGCCGGGCTGGCGCTGTTCTGCGGCACCAGTGCGTCCATGCCACCGGACTGCGCGAGCCGCGCGGTCAACGCCGCATAGAGCGGGCCCAGCGCCGGGCGTTGCGCCTGCGGCCACGCACTCACGCCCCGCTCCAGCCAGGCCAGCGCCGCAGCGGTACGGCTGGCCTCGGCCTTGACCACTTCCGGGTACAACAACAGCGTGTCCAGCACCTTGGCGCTGGCCAGCCATTCCAGGGCCAGCTTGCGGCTGTTGGCGCGCGCGGGCAGCACCTCGGTACCGAAACGCTCCACCAGTGCCGCCAGCAAACACAGACCGTCGGCGAGCCCGGCTTCGCCGTCCTGCTGCAGGCGCGCCCACAAGTAGTACGTGGCCACGCGCAGGTCCTTGCAATGGTGGAGCAACAGGTTCTGCGCCAACTCGGCCACCTGTTCGGCATCCGCCCCCGAGAGCTTGTTGACCTCTTCGCGCATGCGTTGGAAGTCGTCGTTATAGGCCGGGTCTTCGCCAGCGGCGCAGTCAGCGCTGATGGGCAGCAGCCAGGGTTGCCAATGGCCCGCCTCGGCCTGGGCGATGGACAACGCGTCCCGCTCACCCAGGCAGCGATCGATCAGGCTTCGCAGGCTCATGGTGCACTCCCGTTTTGCGCATAAGGCGTGTCCATCCCTTGCTCGCCGAGAAAGATCTGCCGGGGCAGGTTGAACCCTCGCAACTTGAGCAATGCCAACGGCCCTGCCTCCAGTTCGGTGCGCAGATGCCAGACCAGATTCAAGCCATCCGGCGCCTTGAGCACCACGCGGTAGCGGCTGTCGACATCGTCCAGCGGCGTGACCTGGGCTTTTTCCAACAGGCGCAACAGGCCCCAGGTACCGGGAAAGTCGCCGAACAAGCGCTCGCCGGTATGCACGCTGGTCCAGCTCAGACTGGCGCCGGGATAGTCACCGCGCCCCGGCCAGTTGAAGCGCTGCCAGCTTTCCTTTTGGTTGAAATAATCATGGGTTTCGCCATTGAGGATAAAGCGGGTTTGCACCACATCGCGCACCGGCTTGCCTTGCAACTCAAAGCGCAGGCCCATGCCGCCATCGGTGTAGAGCACGTCGGCCAGATCGCTGAGCTGGTTGATCGCACTGAGGAACTGCGGGTTGAAGCGCAGGCCCTGGCTGTGGCGCGGGTCGGCCAGCCAGCGGTTGCCCTCTTTGCGTAACACGCCGCTCAATTGCTGCTGCAAGAACTGTTCGATGCGCCCGGAATCAGCGCGGATCATCTGCCCTAGCATGGGCAAGGAGGCGTCGCTGGCAGTGGCCGCAAACGGATAGCGGTTGGCAAAGGCGCTGTCCCACTGATTGACGATGGAGCGTTGCCATTGACTGTTGAGCCCGGCAGCCGAGGGTTGCAACACGCGCTGCCAGGCCTGCTCAAGCGGCTGCACAAACAAGGTTTGCGCCACCCCGCCCCACTGCGCCCCCAGGCTGGCGGCCAGCAGGCTGCCGTAGGACTGGGTGTCGGTGAGGTCGATGCTGCGGCCCTGGAACACGCTTTGCGCCAAGGTTTGGGTCATTTCCAGCGGATCAGGTGCGGTGCTGACCTGCTGCAGTTTCAGGCGGACCCGGGTCACGCGGGTGAGGAAGGTTTGCAGGCTCAAGCCGTCATCGTTGCGCTTGTCGAGCAGCGTCAGGAGCGGGCCAAAGGTCGCGTCCAGTGGGCTGCCGGGGACATCGGCCATCTGGTCGATCCGCGGCGCGTTATCCTGCCCGATCAGCTTTTGTGCGGACTTCACCAAGGAATCCGCCAAGGCCTGCGTCCGCGCCCCGGCCTGCCCCTGGTAAGCGAGGGTGTTCATCAACGCAATCAGCGGCGACTGGCGCACATCGCTCATCAGCGTCAATTGGTCGATCACCTCATCCAGACTGCCCGCCGCCTGCCAGCGCAGGCTGTTGAGCATGTCCAGCCAGGCGCTGGCGTAGTCCTGGAAGTAACGCTCGGTGAGGCGCTCGCGCAATTGCGCGGGGCTCAGCCGGGTGTCGAGGTCGGCGGGGTTGTCGCTGAGCACCCAATCGATCTCCTCGCGCCGCGCCTCGGCGACCCTCTCGATGGCATCGCGCACCTGCCCTTCCCAGGCCTGGCGGGTGAACACGCCAGGCACGCTGGCGTCGGTGGCGAACAGCGCGACGGCATCGGTGTCACCCACCAGTTGGTGCAGGCCCAGGGCGGGATAGTGATTGGCGGCGCCATCGAGGACTTGCTGGTAGAGGCTGCCCTCGGCGTGGCGTTGGCCCAACTGGCGCAGCAGAAGCTGCCGGACTTGTGCGACCAGGCGGGGATCGAGCGGGATGCGCCAGGCTGGGTTGGCGGGCAGGTGCTCGGCATAGAACTGGCGCAGACTGGGCGGCATGCCTGGGCGTGCGGGTGCAAGTTCGTTGAGGGTTTTGAGCAAGAGTGCGGCGTCGGTTTTTTCGGGGCGCGCCATCATCAGGTAGGCCTTGAGTGGGGCGTAGGCGTCCTTTGTCCGCTCGGGGTCGCCGGCTGCCGGTTTGAGCAGCGCCGTGAGCTGCTGGTGCAGGATCGCGGCCAAGGGATCGCGGATCAGGCGGTTGTTGGCTTCGACGTAATGGGGCCAGAGGGTTTCCAGCAGTGGTTGATTTTGATTGAGGCCGAAACGTTGGTGCCAAGGGGTACCGTGGACGGCGCGGTAGTCCAGGCGGGCCAGTTCTTGGACTAGATCGTTGAGGGCTAGCAGTTGGGCGTCGCCTTGGGGGGTGGTTTGCAGGGTGTGGAGAACGGTTTGTGCGCGGGTGATCTGCGTGCGGTTGTGGGTGAAGGATAGGAGTAGGCCTGCGGTCCACAGTAGGGTCAGGGATAGGGTCAGGGTGTATGCCACTCGGGTAGCGCTCCAACCCAGGCGGCGTTTTGCGGGTTTGTCGCTGACAATGCCTTGCCAGGCTGGAGGAGCGGGCCAGAAGTGTTCAGGGCAGTTTTCGATAGGCGGGATCGGTTGGCTGAACCATAGCCCGCGTAGCGGTGTACCCTGGGAGAATTTGTCTAACAGCGGTGCGAGCGTTTGGCACCAACGGGTAACTCCTTCCACCTGCAGATCGCGGGAAAGGCGCAATAAAAAATCGTGATTCATATCATCGTGCATGTTTGCCAAGCCTGCGCGGCGCAAGGGCGACGGCAAGTCTTCCAAACAGCCCTGCAACACCTGGACATCAAGGGGTATCGGCAGCAGACACCCCACCGCTTGTAAGGTGCGCACATCCTCAAGCCAGTGACTATTGCGAACCTGCCAAAAATGCAACGGCAACTGCCAATTCAAACTACGAGCCAATTGCTGCAACTGTTGGGTACCTGCGCCCATCAAAACGTCTTCAGCACAAAGCACGTGGTCTAGTGCCCAGATGACACCGTCCAACGCGCGCCAGCGGCTCAGCCCAGCCCAATGCAGAGGGAACAACTTTTGCAATTCTGCTTGAGCACGACCGCCCCACAACAGGACGGTATGCTGGCCTTCCAGCCAGCGTTGTGCGCCAAGATTGGGGGCGATGGCCTCAATGTGGTCGGGCTCACCCACAACCAACATCAGACGGACCTTTCGACGCCAGAAAAAACCATAACGAGCCTGCAAGTGCTTTTTCAACAGGTCGACACACTGCGCACTCTGAGCGTCAAGGCGCTGAGTGACAACAGCCTGTTCGGGCTGAATCAAGTCGTCTGGCACCTGTAGCCGGTAAGCCGAGCGCCCCAACTGATGGCCCAGAAAATGGTAAGCCATCAAGAACGTCATCAAGAAAAAAGTCATAGCCGCGCTCAGCCACAACCCGATGGTTTGCCCAACACTGCCGGGCCGTATCCCGACTGTCTCCGGATAACGCCATATCAACGTGCCCAATACCGCACCGACCAACAGCAGTGCGGCCAATACAACCACCAACCAAACAATCCGTCGAAATTGCATCCGAAAATCCTACTTCGAAAATGATTCCACCGGTGTCAAGACCGTGCACCAGAGCCCTTGCGCTCCGTTGCCGTCACCACTAAAGATGAACTGCGATCCGACACCGCACTCAATGGCCTGCGTTGCTGAGGCAATTGCCAGCCAAGGTGATGCCCTGCCTGGATTACCCTGCGAGGCATCCAGGTCATTAATCCTTTGCTTGTGCGTTGACTGAATTGGCACTTTTTCCAACACCGCCAGCAACTGCGCACCACCCTCCGTATCAACCCCCGCTCTCCAGATCTGCACGATGGATTGCGCATTCAACGGCACCCACTCCAGTGCTTGGCGCACGGCATAAAGCAAAGCATCGGCATTTGCCTCACGCGCTTGCTCCGGTCGATGCAGACAGGCCTTACAGGGCAGCGCCTGATGCGTCGTGCGATTGGTGAGCAACATCCCGATCACCACCTCAGCTCTACCCTCCGGCCGTTGCGGCATGAACTGAGTCGCTACCACCAGGAGTAACGCCTGATCAGCTATGCGACGGTCCAACCAACCGTCCAAGGCATCTAATCCGCAGCTCGAAACGGGAACTATCGACTGCCGAATTCCAGAAAGACTCCAGGCTCGTCGCCATGCTTGTCGCGATACGACCTGCGGCAGAGCACTCTCGACTTCGAATAGCACAGCCAATGGCACGTCCCCAGGCACCTGCTCCAGAACCGGCGCGAGGTCAGCAAGTACTTGCGTCAGCGCCTTTTGCAGCCTCAGCCCTGAAGCGTCTTCGATGCTACCCGCGACGAAGTGATGACTTGCAGCCAACACCCATTGAGCACGCCGACCACGCCGGAGCTTGTGAGCAAGATCCTCTTCACGCGCCATATCCCACCCATCGGCGACTTGTTGTTGCCCCAAGTACAAGAAGACACGTCCAAATCCCAACAGACACCAACCAAGCAGTGGAACACCCAGTGCCAACCCCAAAAAATTGATCGGGCGCTGATGCAGAAGTTGAGCGCCGAATAAAGACACCCCACCCACACCAAGCAAGAGCAGAAACAGCGGTAATCCTGCAAACCACAACCATCTCCCCGGGCGAACGGGTCTGGAAGCCTGGGCAGGTACTTGATCCAACCTGACTGGCATGACTAACGCGCACTCACAGCAGGCAGTGACGAAATCAAGGCGCAGCCGCAAGCACATCGATGTCCATCGAAGGCCACTGGAAGACCGCGATCACGAAACGCAGGATGGCCCTCGGCAATCACCGTTTGGCCATGACCAGGGATTGGGCAACTCACGACATCGCCTTGGCGTGCCGCGCCTATGCCTCTGAAAATCATCGTGGTAGAGCCTGATAGGACTGTGCCCCCACTGGTTGTTTTATCGCCGATGAGGATGATGTTTTTCATGGATACTTCCGACCATTAGAAATTAGAGAGTTGGCTAGACCAAGCAATAACCATCGACTGCAACGCTGGACACTTAGTTTTTACCGAAAATCAATGACTTGCATTGCATCCATCGCTTGATTTCCTTCCCGCCCCCTAAATACGAAACCTTGCACCAGCCTGCCGTTGAGTCTTCAAGCATCACCTTGTCCCCTTTTATCAAGTACATGCCTTTAGGATCTTGCACGGAGGGCTCCACATCACCTCCATATAGAAACGCTTTTTCTTGAACCACACCAAATACCGAGACAGACGCGCATATAAAATCAAACAACAGAGAGCGCACAGCACCAACCACCGCCCTCCTTTCCTTATAGGGGTATACGTAACCACCTTTCACATGCCTATCAAGCAAGTCCCCGCCCAAGCCAAAAAAACGAGAAAGTTTTTCATCTTTAACAAGTCGTCCGGTTTGAGCCCTAATCACAGCCACATCGTAAATATCGCTTACAGCATCCCAAGACATTGGCGCCTCAACGCTATGAACTACAAACAGAACCTTCTCAATTGCATCAGTAACAGAAAAAGCAAACACATCACTGATCACTCCCTTTGTCCCTGCATATGGAAGATCATAAACAAGCATCCGCCCCTCAGATTTAGATACTGAGTAAATTGCAATACCATATGGGTCTCGCGACAGCTGTCCTTGTTTCTCCCGTGGCATTTCCACGTATACAAAGCATGCAACAACTCCGTTAAGCTCTACTGGTCGATATGCAAGCCCACTGCCAACGCCAGCACATAAGTGCTCATCCGCAATTACAGGAAGCGCCCAAGCACAGAATAAGACAAACAATAGAGATTTCAACATTTTGTA
The DNA here is from genome assembly GCF_024655625.1 of Pseudomonas sp. 18.1.10. Taxonomy (NCBI): domain Bacteria; kingdom Pseudomonadati; phylum Pseudomonadota; class Gammaproteobacteria; order Pseudomonadales; family Pseudomonadaceae; genus Pseudomonas; species Pseudomonas sp. 18.1.10. Next base: position 4,412 of record NZ_JANLGL010000029.1, on the reverse strand, counting down.
CGCTCACGTCTTCAGCAACGAAAGAAAATCTGCGCAACACCTAACTCTTATTACTATCGCTCAGACAGACCAGCCAACCCCACTTTTATAGATCAAGCTCCAACTGCAACTGGAGCACCTTAAAAACTGTCGAGCACTCCACTACCGACATCATATTTTCTTAAAATCAAAAACACAAAACAGCCTAAAAATCAATTGAAATCGCACTCTAAAAATCTGCGGCTTAATACCTACAGCGAACCCAGCACTCCAATCTCACGGCATTAAATTAACCAAAATCACACCCACCAACATCGCTACATTTCAACCACCCCTCAGGGCTGGAATCTTCTGAAAACCTGAATTCAACCCATTCCTGCCCGCGCACACTTTCAACATTCAAAAAAGTAACTTTATCTCCCACCTTCAAATATCTATCAGTTGGCCCCGCAGCCTCTGGTGAGGAAAAAATCCACGCCCTCTGCGACTTTACTTCAGCGACAAATGGAACTCTCCCCTCGAAATCCATATCGTCAGACACTAAGAAGCTAAAAAAGGAACTATCATGCCGGTAAGCTCTGCGCGTCACCTCGCCGCACCCAACACAACTATCCGAGAGTTCAATAAAAAACTTTCCATCTCGAAAAAAATATACATCCTCAACCCATACAGCGCCATTTTTATAAGCGCTAATAACGCGGCCATTTTCAACCCTGTAATTGCACAACTCTCCCCCAGAAAACAACAACTCACCTAGAGATCTATCCCGCCCCATATAAGTCAACACCTTGTAGCACGTATTAACACCTCGGCTTCCCAGACGAAAAAATACCTCCGCCACACCATCACCCGTTAGGTCTTCAACATACACATCCTCGTACATCTCAAAAATATCGCGCATGAATTTTTTTGATGGGGACACTGCAAACGTTTCTCCCTTTTCGGAAACAGAAAACAAGAGTGGCACAGCGCTAACCACGTCAATGATAGGCAACTCTACTCGTCCATAGCTTGCACATGAAAAAACATAAAAAAATACGGCTCCACAAACTCTAAAGACATACGTTACAACCGGCCTCATAACAGCCTCCACTCTTTCCGAATAGCCTCATATATTTTCACACGCTCATGCAGCCCGTTGTCACCGCCATTCACTGCGCGAGTTATAAGCTGAACGTTATCAGGCTCATGGTTTACCAAAATATTAATATCACCCCGCGCATCATGCTTCTTGCTAACAGCTCCGCTATATCGCCAATACCAGCACGACACGTCTATCGCATTGAACATACTTTCAGCTAGCGCTTCCGGGTCCTCTACAAAATCAACCCCTCTGTAACTAGAGTAGGCCGCATAGTTATTCTTCCACGTCAACTGAATCAACCCTCTACCTTTGTACTTCGGCCCATCACCAACCTTTGTATTTCCGTTAGCCACTGCGCCAGCATGCCGCCCAGGGTCATACTGCATACCGGAACCAAACTCAACTGTCGTTTCGAAGGCAGCAGACTCATGAAAACATTGCGAAACAAAGTGCGCCTGCTGATGCGCGGTTACAATCCCGTAACGTTCAAGTGCCTCATTCAGCTCACTAACAAACCTGGCCTTATCGTAGTTATATATTCGCGGATACTTTTCTTTAAATACTTCAGCAAACGTACGACCTCCACCTTTTCCGGAGAACCAACCGCCGGACTTACCAGTTATCCTCTCTAATAGGTCTACTGTGATTCTTCGTCTGTCTGTGTAGAACTTCCCCAGCAACCCCAACGGATGCAAGTGATAAACCTGCCCATGCCCCGGCAACCCAACCCCTGCCGCCACTTCATCCCACCAACTCATCGCGTTGATCCGCCCCTTCTCCGCCACCCAATTCAGCTGCGGTGTCGAGCCGTTATGACCCAAAATCTCGTCCAGGCCATCCCACTTACTCGGCGTATGACGCCACTCGCTTTCATAAAAGATGATCAGTTGCGCCAGTGACTGTGCATGCGCCGGCAACGCCATCGCGGACTGCAACTCTTCGGCACCCATACTTCCATCGCGATTGCAGTCGATGATGTCGTAGAGCCGCGTCTTGAGCGGGCCGCTATCTGCCATGTCCGCCAAGGCACCATGACGTTCGATTTGCTCAGGGCTTAAACGGTTTGCCGCCCGGAGGAAGGAGGCAAGGGACTGGCGAGGCGTGTCGTAATTGAAGATCACCTCGTAGCCATCCCATGACCAGGGACTGACCCAAGGGGTGACGCCGACCTCTTCGCGAACCCAACCGTCGAGCAGGTTACGGTCTGCGTCGTGAAGCAGGCCCTCCAGTCGATACCAGTTGCAAGCCTTGCGACCCGGCATCGCCGCCACCTGGACTTTTTTCTCGGCCGGGAGCCCGTCCAGCAGGGTTTTGGGCACCCATAAATGGGCATCGCTGGCGGTGCTGGCCGCGTTCAGAGTCGGTGGTTGGGTTGCGCTGAAGTACGCCTGATGCGTTACCACGGCGCTGCCTTTGGCAAGTTTCAGCCAGGTTTTGCTGGTCGCCGGCAGTCGCTCAGTCCAAGCACGGCAATCATCGATAAACGTTTCCACGTCATCGCCACTGAACACTTCCAGATGCAGTTTTTCTTCCGGGTAATCGCTAGCACAGTCTTGATACAGGCCGAGATGACCGATCAAGTCAGCGGCCTTGATCGCGACGGGTGGATCGAGGACAACGATGCAATCCGCTACCGGTTCACGAGCCCCCTCCAGGGAGTCGGAGTGAACATACTGGTTCACACGCTCCAATTTACGGAAGGTGCCTTCACCACTGACGCAAACTTCCGTGCCCTGGGGCAAGCGCATAAGGATACGGCTATTGGCACTCGCTTCGGCGCGAACATTTAGTGCACTGGCCTTGACCCGATACTCTCCCCCACCACACGGGACCAGATACTCATGGGCAACATAACCTTGCAGGCGACCCTCGGCATCTTTCAACACGTCAGGGCCATCACTGCCCTCTAACTTACGGTACCCCCCCACCCCACTGACCATCACCTCCGCGCCCCTAAGCAGCATGGCCAGCGCCTTGCCACGCCGCGTCTGGCCGTACACATTCAGACCTTGCTGACCGGGATAATCGGCATGGACATCACTTACCGTGACCTTGACCCGGCGCGTCTGCGCTTCGGGCCAGAACCCTGGCCGAGCGATAGCTGGATCCGTCTGGTACACCGCCCAGTCGCGCAAGTGCATATACAGGCTGTAAAAGACCAGGCTTGGCGGGGTGTCTGTGTTGCCCTCGACTTTTGGTGCTTCAAGGCGGTGGCGAACCAACACGAAGTTGCGTGAAAACGGCTTTTGTACGGTTAGTTTTTCAAAAAAGTAGGTCGTGGTAGGTGAGTGCTGATCAATGCGATAAGCCACCACTTCACCATCGGCCAAGCAATGCACGCTGGATTGATCCAGAGTCCCCGCAGTGCCGCCGTCGAAATGCACACCGCCGTGCCACAGGCCATTACGCCCCACGGGGTAGTAACCCGCAGCGGCTTTAGCCATTTGGGTCAATTGCATGAGCGGATGGGCTTTATCCTTGAAGGGATGGCTCCAGTTCTTCAGCGGCAACGGCGTTGGCGAAGGGGCATCTGACTGAGTAGAGCCGCTCTCTGCAGTGGGCGAATCGGGCAAGTAAATCGGCATGTTTCGAGCGGGGTTGAAGAGCTCGAAAAACCGGAAAAACAAATTGGCCATGGGGTGCTTCACTCCTGGTTTCGCAAAAGATCAGCCTGAGAAACCCGTAAGCCCGGAGGGCACGGATTTATGCTCGGTCAGTTGAGGGGGCTGTGGTATTTCCAGCGACTGGCGGGCAGGCTCCAGGAACTGGAAGTCTGCAGCCTTGATATTGAAGTCGCCTTGTGTGCCGGATTCGATGCTGCTTTGATTCAGGGTGATGTAACTGCCGCCGGCATTCAGAGTGATCTTCTTCTTGGCGGTGATGCGGATTTCGTCATCGGTACTGGTGATGTCCATCCCATGACGCGCAACCAGTTCCAGCCTGTCGTTCTGTGCCTGGACACGTACAGGGCCTTGGTTGGCGATCAACTTGATGCCCACCTTGCGCACAAACAGGCTGACGCCCTGCCCGACCCCGATAAACAGCCGTTTGAGCACACTGATATCCGCCTCGGCTCCGGCGTTGACCATCAGGTTGTGCTGCGCGGCCAGCTGCAAGTGCTGCCCACTGGTCAGGGCAACGCCTTGAGGGGCGCTGAGCAGCAACACGGACGATTGCAGTTGTTCCAGGTCTTGCTTGAGCAAGTTCAATTGCGCTTGCACATCGGCGGGGTCGGCACTCGCGGCGCTGGCATCAGCAGACAATCCCTCCAACTGCTCACCCGCTTGCTGTAGACGCGCCACCGCCGCACTCATTTCCAGCATCTGCCCCTGCGCTTTGGGCTGCCCAT
>NZ_JANLGL010000299.1:0-5224 GCF_024655625.1 Pseudomonas sp. 18.1.10 | reverse complement strand
AGCCAATACATATGCAAGCTGACCCACCGCATTCGCGAGCAAGCCCGCTCCCACACAAGCCCTTCCACATTTGATCTAGGTTGGGCCCATAAAAAATGCCCCGCATCGAAAGAAGCGGGGCATTTTTATACAGCGTTGAAACTCAGCGGTTGCGAGTCAGCAGCGCTGGTTTCTCACCACGAGGGCGGCCTGGCAGTTGATCCAACTGCTCAGGTGTCGGGAAGCGATCAGCCTTCGACTCCTTGTGGATGATCTTTGGCGCCGGGCCACCGCGCGGGTTCTGCACCGCTGGCTCGGACGAACGCGGCTGGTCGTCACGGGCCGGGCGGCGGTTGTTGCTGCGCGAATCTTCGCGACGGGCCTGGCCATCACGTGGCGCACCGCTGCGTGGGCCGCTGCGCTTGGCCGGTGGCGTACCGGTGGTGCCGCCGCTGCTGTTGCGCGGCGCGTTCTGGCGCCCGCCTTGCGGCTGGCCGCTGCGGGGAGCACCGGCGCCTGCGCCCTGTGCCGGGGCACCAGGACGGCGGCCACGGCCCTGGGCCGGTTTGGCCTGGGGCACGTAGTCAACGCGGTTGCCGAAGTTGTCCACGTCGTCGTCGAGGAACTCGTCCGGGGCACGGTCAGCAGCAGCGCGTGGCGGCTGTTGGCTCGGCTGGCGCTGTTCGCGGGCCGGGGTGCCTTCACGTGGCTTCTGCTCGCGGGCTGGGCGTTCGCCACGGCCGTTGGTGGGCGCTTTGTCTTTGCCGCCCTTGTCCTTGCCCTTGTCGCGACGGCCACCGCCACCACCGCCGCCGTTCGGGCCATCGCCCTTCGGACCGCGTGGGTTGCGTGGGTTACGCACGTCTGGACGCTCGCGCACTTCTGGCTTTTCGGCCTCTACGGCGCTGGCATCGAAGCCCATCAGGTCGCCGTCGGCGATTTTCTGCTTGGTCATGCGTTCGATGCTTTTCAGCAGTTTTTCTTCGTCCGGCGCAACCAGGGAGATGGCCTCGCCCGAACGACCGGCACGGCCGGTACGGCCGATACGGTGCACGTAGTCTTCATCGACGTTTGGCAGCTCGAAGTTGACCACGTGTGGCAGTTGGTCGATATCCAGGCCGCGGGCGGCGATATCGGTGGCGACCAGGATGCGCACGCTGCCGGCCTTGAAGTCGGCCAGGGCTTTGGTGCGCGCGTTCTGGCTCTTGTTGCCGTGGATGGCGACGGCGGTGAGGCCGTGCTTGTCCAGGTACTCGGCCAGGCGGTTGGCGCCGTGCTTGGTGCGGGTGAACACCAGCACCTGTTCCCACGCGCCGGCGGTAATCAGGTGGGCCAGCAGCGCACGCTTGTGGCTGGCAGGCAGGCGGAACACGCGTTGCTCGATACGCTCGACCGTGGTGTTCGGCGGCGTGACTTCGATGCGTTCCGGGTTGTGCAGCAGCTTGCCGGCCAGGGCGGTGATGTCGTTGGAGAACGTTGCCGAGAACAGCAGGTTCTGACGTTTGGCCGGCAGGCGGGCGAGGACCTTTTTCACGTCATGGACAAAGCCCATGTCGAGCATGCGGTCGGCTTCGTCCAGCACGAGGATTTCCACGTGGGACAGGTCGACGCTGCCTTGGCCGCACAGGTCGAGCAAACGACCCGGGCAGGCAACCAGCACGTCCACACCACGGGACATGGCCTGAACCTGTGGGTTCATGCCGACGCCGCCGAAGATGCAGGCACTGACGAACTTCAAGTCGCGGGCATACAGCTTGAAGCTGTCGTGCACTTGCGCTGCGAGTTCGCGGGTGGGGGTCAGGACCAGTACGCGCGGTTGGCGCGGGCCGTGACGCTGGGATTTGTCCGGGTGACCGTTGGGAAACAACCGCTCCAGAATCGGGAGGGCGAAGCCGCCGGTTTTACCAGTACCTGTCTGAGCCGCAACCATCAGGTCGCGACCTTGCAACACGGCGGGAATGGCCCGCTGTTGCACCGGAGTAGGCTCGGTATAGCCCGCTGCCTCGATGGCGCGGACTAAAGCCTCGGAGAGACCGAGGGAAGCAAAGGACATGAGTAATCCTGTTTTAGTTAGGGCTTGGCCCAAAGGGATAATCTTGCCGGGCGTGAATGACGCTTAGGGGAGCGTTATCCCGTCCGGTCCTGCTGCGTCTGGCGGGCACTCCACCGGCTCGCGCGGGCTGAAAGCTGCGCTGTAGCGGGGTTGGGTGCCTTTTTCAAGACCTCAGCGGCCGGGCGTAAGCCTGGCGGAAAGGCCGGAGTATAACAGAGCAATCACGGCGCGCTGCTTTCCTGCTGCTCAACGGCGTGTTCAGAGGCGGTAATGGCTTGGAATCCACCGTATTTGGCGCTCAGGGCGATGTACGCGGGCTCCTGCTTGAAACGCTTGAGTTCGGCGGCAAAGCGCTGCACCAGCAGGTCCATGCCCGCGCCACGGCGTACCGCGAGGAATTGCTGCTGGCGGCTGACCACCACCGGCGCCTGGCTGACCTTGCCCTCCAGGCCCAACGCCTTTATCACATGCTGGCCGACGCGCCGATCGGTAATCACCAGATCGATGCGCCCCAGCAGCAATTTGCCGAAGTTGGCTTCATGGCTGGGGGCGGGTTCGCGGTTGAACAAGCTGGACTCGCTGAATGCACCGCCATACAGGTAGCCCGGCGAAGTGCCGACGGTCAGGCCGCGCAGGTCGTCGAGGCTGTTGGCGGGATGAGGCCGCTCGTTGGCGTAGAACAGCACGAACTCGACTTCCGACAGCGGCTCGCTCGGGTAAAGCAACTGCGTGTCGCGCTCGTGGCTGTGGAAAATATCCAGCGCGCCGTCGGCGTGGCCTTGATCGAGCATCGCCAGGCAGCGCTTCCAGGGCAGGAACTGCCAGTCGACATCGACCCCCAGGCGTTGGAACACGATCACCGTGGTTTCGTAGTCCAGCCCGCGCATGCTGCCCTGGTCATCGTAGACATAGGGCGCCCAGGGCTCGGTGACAATGCGCAATTTCTCGCCATAAGCCGCCAGGCTCAGGCAAGTGAAAAGGGCAGCGGTCGCAAGCTTCAGGATGACGGGCATGCCCTGAGGTTACGACGCTGGGGCCCTAAAGAAAAGCTCTGGCACAAGCATCTTAGGACCGCGCTATTTTGTCGGCGAGGTCATCAGGTGCTCGTAGATCGCCGCGCGGCGCTCGCCCAGGATCAGGCGCACCAAGGGGTTGGCAAACCAATGTTCCAGTTGATGGGCATCCACCGGGCACTGCTGCCGCTCGGCCTGGTTTTGCTTGGCCTTGTCCCACCAAACCGGGCCGCACGCCTGGTCGAACTCGTTTTCGTGTTCGTAGCAGCCGTAGAGGATTTCGCGGATGAATTGCTGCTTGCGCTTGGGCAGGGCCAGGGTAATCAGTTTGTACATCAGGCGTTGCAGGCGCGGTGGACGCGGCAGGTGAGCGGAGACCTTGCGCGTGTCGGCCAGGGCGCGCGCGCAGGTTGGGGCGGCGCCGTGCTTGGCGATCCACGCCTTGACCTTGGCGCGAAACAGCTGCTTGCGGCTCCAGTAATGGTGGATCAGGTCCGGGCATTGGCGCACGTTGACCGTGCGATAGGCCACCACCGACAGGCAGAACTCTTCCAGGGTGTAGGCGCCCTGAGCCAGGGGGAAGAGTTCGTCCATCAGTTCGATGGAGCGGTCCAGCATGTGCGCGTCCTGCTGCGCCAGGCCCATCACGCCGGAGTTGAGCAGCGGCATGTCGTCATCGGCCAGGCCCTTGTCGGCCAGGATTTTGGCCAGGGCGCTGTACAGCACGCTTTCGCGGTTATCGCCGTACTTGGCGTGGAACGCGTTGCACAGCACCGTGCCGGGCGCGACGCGTTCGAACAGGGCCATGGGCGAGTCGTGGAAAAACGTGTCGGTGTCGATCAGCAGCGCACGTTCGCAGGTTTCGAGGACCTGGCGCAACAGCACGTGCTTGGTGCGGAAATGGTAGCCATGGGGCTCGCTCCAGCGCTGGCGGGTGGCGTCGTCCAGGGTGTGGACGTGCACCGGCAGGTCGCGATACGGCGCGGGGTTGTCGCTGAACACCTGGATGTCCAGTGGCATGTCCTGGGGGCCGCCCAGGTGGGACAAGGCACTGGCGATGCTGAATACCGCTTCCTGATGGTAGGTCTCGGCGCCGAATACCAGGTAAACCAGCTGCGGGCGAGGAGTCGGGGATGCTGTATTCATGTACTGCTGGCTTCCATTCCGGGAGTATTAAAACGACAAAGGCCCTCGCGGTGACGAGGGCCCGGGTGCAACTGCGAACAGACCTTAGCGGGGCAGCTTGAGGTTGTTCCAGATTGCCAGGCTAGGGTCGGCCTGGTTGAGGGTATAGAAGTGCAGGCCGGGTGCGCCACCTTGCAACAAACGTTCACACATTTCGCTGATGACCTGCTCGCCGAACGCCTGGATGCTTTTGACGTCGTCGCCGTAGGCTTCCAGTTGCTTGCGTACCCAGCGTGGGATCTCGGCGCCGCACGCGTCGGAGAAGCGCGCGAGCTTGCTGTAGTTGGTGATCGGCATGATGCCCGGCACGATCGGGATGTTCACACCCATCGCCCGTACACGCTCGACGAAGTAGAAGTAGCTGTCGGCGTTGAAGAAGTACTGGGTGATCGCGCTGTCGGCGCCGGCGTTGGCCTTGCGCACGAAGTTCTGCAGATCGTCTTCGAAATTGCGCGCCTGGGGGTGCATCTCCGGGTAAGCCGCCACTTCGATATGGAAGTGATCGCCGCTTTCTTCACGGATGAAGCTCACCAGGTCATTGGCGTAGCGCAGCTCGCCGCTGGCGATGCCCATGCCGGACGGCAAGTCGCCACGCAAGGCGACGATGCGCTTGATGCCGGCTTGCTTGTATTGGGTCAGCAGGCCGCGCAGGTCGGCCTTGCTATCGCCCACGCACGACAAGTGCGGAGCGGCGGGAACTTTGACTTCGCTTTCCAGCTGCAACACGGTGTTGATCGTGCGGTCACGGGTCGAACCGCCGGCGCCGTAGGTGCAGGAAAAGAAGTCGGGGTTGTAGCTGGCCAACTGCTTGGCAGTCGCCATCAGTTTTTCATGCCCAGCATCGGTCTTGGTCGGGAAGAACTCGAAGCTGTAGCGACGGTCTTGGGACATGGTAATAACCCTATGAAACTCAGATACCGGAAGTCATGCACCGATTGAATGTGGGAGCGGGCTTGCTCGCGAAAGCGGTGTGTCAGTCATCGGATGCATCAAC
>NZ_JANLGL010000298.1:0-5229 GCF_024655625.1 Pseudomonas sp. 18.1.10 | reverse complement strand
ACGGTGTGTCAGCCAGCGAATGTATCAACTGATACACCGCCTTCGCGAGCAAGCCCGCTCCCACATAAACCAGCTCCCACACATTAAATGACAGAAAGTTTTGCCGGATCGGTTTATCGAGGGTAAGTTGCGCGCCGGTTTTGTTGCCGGGCAACAACTTCAAGGCCCAACTATTTAAGAGGACCTCCACTTGCCAATTTCTTTATTTCGCCAAGCCATGCTGGTGGGTGCAGGTATCACGCTGACGCTGAGCGTGCAGGCCGCACCGACGGTGCATATTTATAACTGGTCGGACTACATCGGCACCGACACCCTGGCCAATTTCGAAAAGGCCAGCGGCATCAAGCCCGTGTATGACGTGTTTGACTCCAACGAAACCCTGGAAGGCAAGTTGCTGGCGGGGCGCACCGGCTATGACGTGGTGGTGCCGTCCAACCACTTCCTCGGCAAGCAGATCAAGGCGGGGGCGTTCCAGAAGATCGACAAGGCGCAGTTGAGCAACTACGCCAACCTCGATCCGGCGCTGCTCAAGCGCCTGGAAAAGAACGACCCGGGCAACGGGTACGCCGTGCCATACCTGTGGGGCACCAACGGCATCGGTTACAACGTCGATAAAGTGAAGGAAGTGCTGGGCGTCGACAAGATCGACTCCTGGGCCGTGCTGTTCGAGCCGGAAAACATGAAGAAGCTCGCCACCTGCGGGGTGTCGTTCATGGATTCGGCAGATGAAATGCTGCCGGCGGTCCTCAACTACATGGGCCTGGACCCCAACAGCACCAACCCGGACGACTACAAGAAGGCCGAAGAAAAGCTGCTGAAAGTGCGGCCCTACGTGACCTATTTCCATTCTTCGAAATACATCTCCGACCTGGCCAACGGCAATATCTGCGTGGCCGCCGGGTTCTCTGGCGATGTGTTCCAGGCCAAGGCCCGCGCGGCCGAGGCGGGCAAGGGCGTAAACATCGCCTACGCGATTCCGAAAGAAGGCGGCAACCTGTGGTTTGACGTGCTGGCGATCCCCAAGGATGCCACCAACGTCAAGGAAGCCCACGCCTTCATCAACTATTTGCTGCAGCCTGAGGTGATCGCTCAGGTCAGTGATTACGTCGGTTATGCCAACCCTAATCCAGGGGCGGACAAACTGATGGAGCAATCGATACGCACCGACGAAGCGGTTTACCCACCGCAGGCGGTTCTCGACCGGACATTTGTCAACTTCGAGCTACCCCCGAAAGTGCAGCGTTTAATGACCCGTAGCTGGACCAAGGTCAAGACGGGCAAGTAAAGCCCGAACTATCCAAGGTTCGCCTGTTTCGGGCGAACAGACATTTTTGTTGGGAGTTTCGTAAATGGCAGTTGCCTCCGGCGCCTATAAGAAAGCCCTCGAGGGCGACCAGACACCTAAGAAGGTGCTGGTCAAAATCGACCGGGTCACGAAGAAGTTCGACGAGACGATTGCCGTGGACGATGTGTCCCTGGAAATCAAGAAAGGCGAGATCTTCGCCTTGCTCGGCGGTTCGGGTTCGGGCAAATCCACCTTGCTGCGCATGCTCGCAGGTTTTGAGCGCCCGACCGAGGGCCGCATCTACCTCGACGGCGTGGACATCACCGATATGCCGCCCTACGAGCGGCCGATCAACATGATGTTCCAGTCCTACGCCTTGTTCCCGCACATGACCGTGGCGCAGAACATCGCCTTCGGCCTGCAACAGGACAAGATCCCCAAGGCCGAGGTCGACGCCCGCGTGGCCGAGATGCTCAAGCTGGTGCAGATGAGCCAGTACGCCAAGCGCAAGCCGCACCAGCTGTCCGGTGGCCAGCGCCAGCGTGTGGCCCTGGCCCGTTCCCTGGCCAAGCGCCCGAAACTGCTGCTGCTCGATGAGCCGATGGGCGCCCTCGACAAGAAGCTGCGCTCGCAGATGCAACTGGAGCTGGTGGAAATCATCGAACGCGTCGGCGTGACCTGCGTGATGGTGACCCACGACCAGGAAGAGGCCATGACCATGGCCGAGCGCATCGCGATCATGCACCTGGGCTGGATCGCCCAGATCGGCAGCCCGATCGACATCTACGAGACGCCCACCAGCCGCCTGGTGTGCGAGTTCATCGGCAACGTCAACATCTTCGAAACCCAGGTGGTGGACGACGCCGAAGGCCACGCGGTGCTCAAGTGCCCGGACCTGGACCGCGACATCTACGTGGGCTACGGCATCGCCACGGCGGTGGAAGACAAGTCGGTGACCTACGCCATCCGCCCGGAAAAGCTGCTGGTCACGTCCGAGATGCCGACCTGCGAACACAACTGGTCCAGCGGCAAGGTGCATGACATTGCTTATCTGGGCGGCCATTCGGTGTTCTACGTCGAGCTGCCGAGCGGCAAGCTGGTGCAGTCCTTTGTCGCCAACGCCGAACGCCGTGGCCAGCGCCCAACCTGGGGTGACCAGGTGTACGTGTGGTGGGAAGACGACAGCGGCGTGGTACTGCGCTCATGAACACAAAAAAACTCAAGCGGCGCTTGAACCGCCTCGTCCCCAGCGGCAAGCAGGTGGTCATCGGGATTCCCTTCCTGTGGCTGTTCCTGTTCTTCGCCTTGCCGTTTTTCATCGTCCTGAAAATCAGCTTTGCCGAAGCCGACGTCGCGATCCCGCCGTACACCGAGATCTACACCTACGTTGAGCAAAAGCTGCAGGTGGTGCTGAACCTGGCCAACTACAGCTTGCTGGCGGGCGACGAGCTGTACATCGCGGCCTACCTGGGCTCGCTGAAAATGGCGTTCTTCAGCACGCTGTTGTGCCTGCTGATCGGCTACCCGATGGCCTACGCCATTGCCACCGCGCGCAAAGAGATGCAGACCGTGCTGGTGCTGCTAATCATGATGCCGACCTGGACCGCGATCCTGATCCGCGTGTATGCATGGATGGGCATCCTCAGCAACAACGGTCTGCTCAATGGCTTCCTGATGTCCATGGGGCTTATCAACGAGCCGCTGCAGATCCTCAACACCAACATCGCGGTGTATATCGGCGTGGTCTATTCGTACCTGCCGTTCATGATCCTGCCGCTGTACGCCAACCTGGTGAAGCACGACCAGAGCCTGCTGGAAGCCGCGTCCGACCTGGGTTCGAGCACGTTCAACAGCTTCTGGAAGATCACCGTACCGCTGTCCAAGAACGGCATCATCGCCGGCTGCATGCTGGTGTTTATCCCAGTGGTGGGCGAGTTCGTGATCCCGGAACTGCTGGGCGGCCCGGAAACCCTGATGATCGGTAAAGTGTTGTGGCAAGAATTCTTCAACAACCGTGACTGGCCGGTGGCGTCTGCCCTGGCGGTGGTGATGCTGGCGATCCTGATCGTGCCGATCATCCTGTTCAACCGCAGCCAAGCCAAAGAGATGGAGGGCAAGATATGAAGCGCGTCAGTTTCTCAAGCTTCATGCTGGTGGCGGGGTTGCTGTTCATCTACCTGCCGATGCTGATCCTGGTGATCTACTCGTTCAACGAATCCAAGCTGGTGACGGTGTGGGGCGGTTGGTCGATCAAGTGGTACGTGGGCCTGCTGGACAACACCCAGTTGATGGGCTCGGTGATGCGCTCCCTGGAAATCGCCTGCTACACGGCGGTGGCAGCGGTGGCGCTGGGTACCTTGGCGGCGTTTGTGCTGACCCGCATCAGCCAGTTCAAGGGCCGCACGCTGTTTGGCGGCCTGGTGACGGCGCCGTTGGTCATGCCGGAAGTGATTACCGGTCTGTCGCTGTTGCTGCTGTTCGTGGCCATGGCGCAGATGATCGGCTGGCCGCAAGAGCGTGGCATCGTCACCATCTGGATCGCCCACACCACGTTCTGCGCGGCGTATGTGGCGGTGGTGGTGTCGGCGCGTTTGCGTGAGCTGGACCTGTCGATTGAAGAGGCGGCGATGGACCTGGGTGCGCGGCCGTGGAAGGTGTTCTTCCTGATTACCATCCCGATGATCGCGCCGTCGCTGGCGGCGGGCGGCATGATGTCGTTTGCGCTGTCCCTCGATGACCTGGTACTCGCCAGCTTCGTGTCGGGGCCGGGTTCGACCACCTTGCCGATGGAAGTGTTCTCGGCGGTGCGCCTGGGGGTTAAACCCGAGATCAACGCCGTGGCCAGCTTGATTCTGTTGGCGGTGTCGCTGGTGACCTTCCTGGTGTGGTTCTTCAGCCGTCGTGCGGAAGAGAAGCGCAAGAAGGCGATCCAGCAAGCGATTGAAGAAGCGGCGGCAGATGGCTGGCAACAGCCGGACAAGCGTAGAGCGCCGGCACCGGTCTAAAGGTCGGAACCGGGTCAAAATGTGGGAGCGGGCTTGCCCGCGAATGCGGTGGATCAGTCGGCAAATCTGGTGACTGACACTCCGCTTTCGCGGGCAAGCCCGCTCCCACATTTGACTGCATTTCAAATCCAGGGTGATGTACGAATCACCTCAACAAAATTCATCGGCCTGAACCCCGGCTCCTGATCCACCAGCACATCCGTCTTCACATTGCCAAACGTAGTCTGCGGACGATGGCGCAAGCCGTCGGCAAACGCGCAGATGATGCACTCCTTGAACCCTTCACCTCGTGGATGCGCATGCACCACCGCTTCGCGCTGCACGCTGGAAAAGGCCGCGTAGTCCATGCCCAGCACGTCCATCTCCACGCCGGCGGTGACCAGGGCCACGGTCGGGCGCAGATGTTGCGGCACGCCCGGCGTGGTGTGCAGGGCGATGGACAGCCACACTTGTTCGATATCGTCATCGCTCAGCCCGTAAGGCTTGAGGAACGCCGCCGCCGCATTGGCGCCGTCCACTTCAAAACGCTCGTTGTCACTGCGATGCCCAGCCACCAGGCCGAGGTCGTGGAACATCGCGCCGACGTACAGCAACTCCGGGTTGTAGGTGAGTTGCTTGCGCTCGCCGCTCAACGCGCCGAACAGGAAGACCCGGCGGGAGTGGTGGTAGAGCAGGTCGGATTCGACGTCGCGGATGTATTCGGTGGTGGCCTTGGCGAGGGCGCTGTCGGGGATCTGGATGCCGGCGATGGTGGTCATGGTGGTTCTCCTGTGGAAGGATTCCAGTCTGGTCGCGTGCCCGTGGCGGGGCCATCGCTGCGAGGGTGTGATCCCGGCCAAAGTACCGTCACTTCATGCCAAGAGGAATAGTCTCTAAGGCCTGAGAAGATCAAATGTGGGAGCGGGCTTGCTCGCGAATGCGGTCTGTCAGTTAATGCAT